>NZ_JBPYCS010000002.1:0-226408 GCF_051846935.1 Virgibacillus sp. W0430 | reverse complement strand
GGAAGAAGATCAGTATAAAAGTACTAAAGAGGTGATTAAGGGAGGAAAGACAGAACACTTCAGTAACATAGAAGCACTTCATCAACTTTATTTGGAAAACGTTGTTACATTTGTAGTCCCATGGAACAAGTTGTATAGAAGGTGTTTATTTAAGGGTATTGAATATACCGTTGGAATTATTAATGATGATGAAACGGTTATACACAAGCTTCTTTATTACAGTAAAAAAACAACTTATTTACGGATGGGTTTATATTTTTATGTCCAAAGAAAGAATAGTCAAGTTAACGCACCTTTTAACTTGAATAAACTGGGTGCAGTGTATGCGTTAAAACAGAGAGAAGTTTTCTTTAGAGAAAAAAAAGAGCATGCGTTGCATCAAAAGGCTTTAAAAAGGTACATGGAAAAGTTCCTTTGGTATTATTCTTTAACTAAGTCAACTTTGACGGATGTAGATAGTGAATTAAAGGCATTAAAAAAGACATTCAACCAGAGCTTACGATACTTGCTAAAACATAACGAAATTGGTTGGAAGCAGAAATGTATGTGCATCATTTTCTGGATGCACCCACCGATGTATGAATTTATCAAGAATGAGGTTTATAAAAGGGAAAAGAAGCAACATACAAGCGCTTAGAGTAGGACAGTTCCATAGGAGAATTACGGCTCTTTTTTATAAAAAAGAACTGTGGTGATATGTCAAGAGAAAGCTAATTAAATAGGAAGGTATCTTGGAACAAATGTGAACGCTGATCAGCAGTCTCGTTTATGCGTACGATCCTTCTATCGAAAGCCGCCCTAGAGCTACTAACATCCAAGGTTCGAATATCAAGGTGTACAGCCTGCGTGTTTGAAGGTCAAAACGTACACTCGGAAACAGTCTATTTAATGGGGTTATGACGACAAGGAGAATAAGAATGGTCCAAATGAGCCTAAGCCCAATACCTAGGAACATCACGGAGCGTCCAAGTGATTGATATATGATACAGGTCGCTTATTTACAATCAGAGCACAAACGGAGTTATCTTTCATTGCATGCGGCGACTCCAGCGAAAGCATCACGAGTCTTGAGACCTCACTTTGAGAGCTCTTTGCGAGCGAGGAGGCTCAAGCAGTGCCCGCGTAAAGTGTCCGGCTGCAGCATAAGATAACGGAGTTATAAAGTCGGTATAACTCAAAAATGAATCAGAATAAATAGGCTATGATTAATGCCTAAATATACTATACGAGGAGGTCTATGAATGAAAGGGATAATTTTAGCAGGGGGCAACGGAACGAGACTGTATCCGTTAACTCGTTCGATATCAAAGCAATTGTTGCCGGTATATGATAAACCGATGATTTATTATCCGATTTCCGTATTAATGCTTGCCGGTATTCGTGAAATACTAGTCATTGCAACGCCTGAGGATGCGCCGCGGTTTAAGCAACTACTTGGGGATGGTTCGGAGCTCGGTATTGAACTCACGTATAAGATCCAGCATAAGCCGAACGGTTTGGCGGAAGCATTTATAATCGGTGAGGACTTTATCGGTTCGGATGAGGTATCCATGATACTCGGAGACAATATTTTTTATGGGCATGAATTTACATTTCATCTCGAGCGTGTTCGGAATCAGTTAAGAGGTGCTACTATTTTTGGCTATAATGTGAAGGATCCCGAGCGGTTCGGTGTAGTCGAGTTTGATTCGAGAGGGAAGGTGCTTTCAATTGAGGAAAAGCCGGATCATCCGAAATCCAATCATGCTATTACTGGCTTATACTTCTTCGATAATGAGGTAATTGACATTGCAAAACGGGTTACCCCTTCTGCACGTGGCGAACTGGAAATTACCGATATTTTAAATGAATATTCAAGAAGAGGTAAGCTACACGTTGAACTATTAGGACGCGGATTTGCTTGGCTGGATACAGGGACGCATGAAACATTGCTTGAAGCCTCTCAATTCATTGAAATCATTGAAAAACGGCAACGATTAAAGGTCGCTTGCTTAGAGGAGATTGCTTTTCATAAGGGCTATATTTCGGAGGGGCAATTAAGAAAGCTTGCAGAACCATTAAAAAAGAGCGAATACGGGCAATATTTATTACAAATTATTGAAATGAGCAAAGAAAAGAAACGGAACCAATTGCTCGCACAGTAACTACCCGTTCTGGTAAATTCGGGTGGAACAATTTAGGCGATGGTCGGAAGGAATAGCATAATCTTTTATATGAAATGGGTGAATCGTTTATGAAAGTATTAAATACAAAACTACCTGGTGTGAAAATCCTGGAGCCGAAAGTATTTACGGATAACCGGGGTTTTTTTATGGAAAGCTTTAATGAGAAAACATTTACAGCGCACGGACTTGATTATGGCTTTGTCCAGGATAATCATTCGCTTTCCACGGAGAAAGGCGTCATTCGTGGGCTTCATTATCAGTTGAATCCGATGGCACAAACGAAGCTCGTTCGCGTAATAACCGGAGCCATTTACGATGTCGCTGTTGATATTCGGAAAGGATCGCCGACATTTAGCGAGTGGGTTGGGGTGGAGCTGAGCGGAGATAATCATCGGATGCTGCTCGTACCACAAGGGTTTGCTCACGGCTTTTGTACGCTAACCGATCATACACATGTTCAAT
Source organism: Virgibacillus sp. W0430 (assembly GCF_051846935.1). Classification (NCBI taxonomy): domain Bacteria; kingdom Bacillati; phylum Bacillota; class Bacilli; order Caryophanales; family Bacillaceae; genus Virgibacillus; species Virgibacillus sp. W0430. Next base: position 223,781 of record NZ_JBPYCS010000002.1, on the reverse strand, counting down.
ACAAAGTAGATGCTTATTATTGTGCAGAAAATGATCGGGGTATACGCTGGAATGACCCAACGCTCGCAATCCAGTGGCCGGTATCCAAGCCGATTTTGTCGGAAAAAGACCGGAACCAGCCTTTTTTAAAGGAAGCAACGATTAATTACACGTATGAAAACAGGCTAGATGTTCAATATGAAAACATTTGACTATCTTATTGTTGGTGGAGGCATTATTGGATTAAGTATAGCGAGAGAGTTAATCAATCGGTTTGCACATGCATCTATTTGTTTACTGGAAAAAGAAGCCCACGTCGCCTATCACTCTAGTGGACGGAACAGTGGTGTATTGCATGCAGGATTTTATTATACGTCGAACAGTTTAAAGGCAAGGTTTACGAAAGAAGGAAACAAACAGATGACGGCATACTGCGTGGAAAATAATTTGCCTTTGAATCGGTGCGGCAAGCTTGTGGTAGCGACGAATGAGGAAGAGTTGCAAGGTTTATTTGAATTAAAAAAACGTGCGGAAACGAATCATGTAGAAATCGATTTGTTGAGCGAGCGAGATGTGAAAAAAATTGATCCGAATGCAAATACGTATCGATGGGCTTTATATTCTCCGACCACTGCATCTGTTGATCCGGTCGCGGTTTGTAACACGTTAAAAAATGAAATTATCAATCAAGGTGTGCAAATTCTGTGTAATACAAAGTATAAACATAGGACGGAAACAGGTGTATTAACGAATCATGGAAAGCTTCGGGCAAGCTATGTAATTAATGCAGCAGGGCTGTATGCGGATCACATTGCCAAAGATTATCATTTTGGCGAAAAGTACACGATCATTCCTTTCAAAGGTATTTACTTGAAGTATGATAAAAACAAATCCGATGTTACAACGAATATTTACCCAGTTCCTAATTTAAATAATCCTTTTCTCGGTGTCCATTTCACGAAGACGGTCGATGGCTCGATTAAAATTGGACCAACTGCTACTCCGGCGTTTTGGCGGGAAAATTATAAAGGAATGAAAAACTTTTGCTTACAGGAATTTTTAACGATTTTATTTTATGAAAGTCGATTGTTTAGGAAGAATTCCTTTAATTTTCGGTCATTAGCTAAGGAGGAAATGAAAAAGTACAAAAAGTCTTATTTTGTGAATCTAGCATTAAAAATGGTCGATGAGGTGGATAAAAAAGGGTTTGGTAATTTTATGCGTCCTGGAATACGAGCGCAATTGCTAAATAAAGACACAATGGAGCTTGCACAAGATTTTGTCGTGGAAGGAGATCATCGTTCCTTTCATGTATTAAATGCGGTTTCGCCTGGATTTACGTGTGCTTTTCCTTTTTCAAAGTATGTCGTCGATCAAATAATGGAAAAGCAAAAGAAAACTTTAACGAATATACACGAAAGCATCTCTTAAGGAGGCATTATTATGCAACATATACTCGTGACAGGTGCCGGCGGTTATATTGGCAGTGTGTTGGTACCAAAGTTATTGAACAGCGGCAATCGGGTTACAGCGATTGATCGCTTTTATTTTGGTTTGGATAAACTGAAGCCCCATCCAAAGCTTACAATTGTACAGGAGGATTGTCGCTACTTAAAAGCGGAATACTTTACAACCGTTGATGTTGTCATTGATTTAGTAGCCATATCCAATGACCCAGCGGGCGAAATGTTTAAGGAAGTAACGTATGAAATTAACTACTTGGCAAGGGTTAAGGCTGCAAAGCTTGCAAAACAGATGGGGGTAAGGCAATACATTTTACCTTCTTCCTGCAGTATATACGGCTTTCAGGATAGGGACGTCGTTGTAGATGAAACCGCCGCGACCAATCCGTTGACCGTGTACGCGAAAGCAAATGAAAAGGCAGAGCAGGAAATTTTGCCGCTTGCCGACAACTTTTTCACAGTTACGGTTCTCCGTCAGGCGACTGTTTATGGGCCTTCTCCACGCATGCGCTTTGATCTTGCTGTAAATGGGATGACATTCGGTGCATGGAAAACAGGTGTCATTCCTCTAATGCGAGATGGTACACAGTGGCGGCCGATGGTACATATCGAGGATACGACAGACGTCATGTGTTTACTGTTGGAAACAGATCCAGAACTTATAAACGGTGAAATTTTCAATGTAGGCTCCAATCGAAATAACTATCAGCTCGGTACGCTCGCAAAAGAAATAGCAGCGGCATTGCCAATGGATGTAGTAATTGACTGGTATGGTGACCCGGATCATCGTTCTTATCGGGTCGATTTCGGAAAAATTGAAGAAAAGCTTGGCTGGAAAGCAAAACATACGGCAGCAGATGGTGCGTTGCAAATATACAAGGCGCTTGAAAATGGCACCCTTGAAAAAACAGAGCAAACGATTACGTTAAATTGGTATAAGCAATTGGTAAAATGGGAACGGATTGTCAAGCAAGTAGATAAATACGGAGGTATTTTGGAAATAGAAAGGGCAAACACATTCGCTTCAACAAAATAAAGGTTGGCTTTTTTTACAATACGTATTATAAAGCTTACGATCTTTGGAGGGTTCTTAATGCGCCAAATTACGAGAGTTGGTATCGCTGGGACAGGATTGATTGGAAAGGGATTAGCATATGAAATTGAAAAGCAAGCAGATATGGAGTTGACGAAGGTACTTACACGAAGAAGCTTAAGGACGATGCAAGACTATCCGTTTCCTGACGTTTTAACGAACGATGTAAAGGAATTCATCGAAAGCTGTGATTTAATTGTAGAATGCAGCGGGGACGTTATTTATGGAACAGAAGTAATTGATAAAGCAATGCGAGCATCGTTGCCTGTTATAACGATGAATGCTGAGCTACAAGTTACGACTGGATCTTATTTTGCTCGGAGAGGATTTATAACCGAGGCAGAAGGAGATCAACCTGGTTGTTTGGCTGCATTACATGAAAATGTAGTGAACATGGGGTTTAAGCCGTTAGTTTACGGAAATATAAAAGGGTTTTTAAAACTAGATCCAACCCCCGATGAGATGAAATATTGGTCAAACAGAAATGGAGTTCGCCTTGATATGACGACCTCTTTTACGGATGGAACAAAAGTACAGATTGAGCAAGCGCTCGTTGCGAATGGAATTGGAGCAGGAATTGCTGTGGATGGTTTGCTTGCCCCAGCGGCTGATAATTTACATGAGATTGGGGCGGAGCTTGCGGCCGAGGCAAAAAAGGTTAAGAAGGCAATTTGCGAGTTTGTAGTAGCACCTAAAGCTCCTCCTGGTGTATTTATTACAGCAGAGCATGACCCACGCCAAAAGGATACACTCCGCTATTACAAAATGGGAGAAGGTCCTTATTATACAATTTTGCAAAACTACCACCTATGTCATCTGGAGGTCGTAAAAACGATTAAACGTGTTATTAAGGGGGAGGGCGTATTATTAAATAATGGAGAAAATCCTACTATAAGTGTTGCAGCAATTGCGAAGCGAGACTTGCACCCTGGGGAGAAAATTGATAAAGGAATTGGCAGCTTTCAAGTAAGAGGAGAAGCTGTAAATATCTCGATGAATGCCAATCATGTACCAATTGGACTACTCGTAAATGCAGTTTTAAAGCAACCGATTGCAGCAGGTCATGTAATTACGTTTGCAGATGTGGAACTTCCGGATAGTCTCGCTGTTCGTGCATGGCTTGAGGTAGTTCCACAGGATATAATGTTGAGCAAATAGGGATAGGAGGCGCATGTAAATGAAAATCGCTTTCATTTCAGATATACATGGAAATGCAGCCGCCTTAGAAGCTGTATTGAACAATATCGAAAAAAATCGTGCAGATCAAATAGTTGTATTGGGAGATATATGTTTCCGAGGTGTTGAACCGCGGCGATCGATTAAGTTAATTCAGTCGCTTAACACACATGTTATAAAAGGGAATGCCGATGAATGGGTTGTTCGAGGAATGAAAGCAAATGAAGTTCCAGAACAAGACTTGACTCAAATGACAGAAGAACTCAAATGGGCTACTTCTAAATTAGATGCAGAAGATATCGATTACTTATATGGTTTACCGCAAAATGTAAACTTGGAGTTGAAAGGCTTTAAAATAAATGCTTTTCACGCAACACCAAGTAGTTTGTTTGATATCGTCTTACCGGATGCAACGGATGAAGTGCTACGTGAAGCGTTAATGAAATCAAACGCTCATATGTATGTCTACGGGCATATTCACAAAGCGTATGTTCGTTATATAGATGGAAAGTGTGTAGTGAACCCAGGAAGTGTTGGATTGCCCTTAGATGGTACGGATAAGGCATCGTATGCACTCGTTGAAATAAAAGATGGAAGTATAACTGTCGCAATTAATAAGGTGGCTTATGATGTTCAATGTGTAATAAAACAAATTAGAAATTCCAATTATCCTAATAAAAAGCTGCTTATCCAGCTGCTAGGAAATAATTAGACTGAATTTAAAGAAAGTATTGACATTTAGTGAATTATCAGTCATATTATTAATAGTTGTTCTTTATTAAGTACAAGAAGTGACACGTAATTTTTTTGCTAGAAAAGTTCTTTATAAAGAACGAAATCATTCTAATAAAAGTAGTATTTATTTATCTATCCGAAATGGGATTAAACACTCCTTTCGATTTAGAATCATTGGAATATGTTTCTTGGACTTGGACGCTCTGAGATATCTCTAGTGTGAACGCCGATCGCAGCCTGCGTGTATGAAGGTTGAAACGCACACTGGGATACAGTCTTTCTAATGCGGTTAAGCCTGCAAGGGGGAAAGAATTGTCCCAAATGATCCTAAAACCATTACCTAGGAATATTATGCAGCGTCCAAGTAATTGACATATTACTTAACAGACTATTCATGCACAAACTGAGTAACGGATGGTGGCGACTCCTGCAGGAGAAGCATGCGTCTTGAGACCCCACAGCGAGCTGCCTTTGTGAGCGAGGAGGATCAAGCCATGCCCGCGGAAAGCGTCCGCCAGTAGTGGAAGGTAACAGAGTTATTGACAATGAGGTCTTTGTGATTTTTGTAAATTAGTAAGAATTAATAGGCGGAAAAGAAAGCCTAAACATACTATACGAGGGGGGGAGGCTATGCTAACGCTTGAAGGAAGAAAGAAGACAGTATACAAGGCTTTTGGTCTAACAATAACGAGTGATTACTATTTCCCCCAACTTTCAAACGGAACGACGAAAGATGCATTAACGGATGTAGTTATCGTTCAAGCCGATTTAAATTCCTTATGGACGGAATTAAAAAACGGTAATAATCCATTTGTTTTTCATGAAGATTTTGTAATGTTCCATGTGCCTCGTGTTGCTATTTATTTAATCAAGGGCGGTACGGAAATATTTGTATCGCCCATCGGAAAAGTGAAGGAAGAAAATGTGCGCTTTTTTATACTAGGCACGTGCATGGGAATCCTCCTCCTCCAACGAAAAATCCTTCCGCTTCATGGAAGTGCTGTTGTAATAGATGGGAAGGCTTATGCGGTTGTTGGGGACTCTGGAGCAGGAAAATCAACACTAGCTGCCGCATTTATTGAAAAAGGATATCCATTGCTTAGTGACGATATCTTACCAATTACAATGTCAAAAGAGCATATCCCAATCGTGCAACCGTCCTATCCACAGCAAAAGCTTTGGTTGAACAGCATAAAAGCATTTGGAATTGAACAAGGGGAAGGTCGTCCTATTTTTAACCGACCAGATAAATTTACTGTACCCGTTCGGTCTATGTTTATGGAGAAAAGCGTTCCTTTGGCTGGCGTGTTTGAGTTAAGCAAAGCAGAAACGAACAGCGTTCAATTGAGTCCTGTCTATACACGTTTGCATGTGTTGCAATTGTTCCTCCAACATACATATCGTTCGTTTTTGATGAAGCATTTACAGCGCTCGAAATGGCACTTTGAGTATACAACAAGAATAGCTAGTCACATAAACGTCTATCAAATATACCGGCCGATGGAGCGATTTACTGTATATGAATTGGTTAATCGTATTTTGGAGCAAGTCAGGCAGGAATAGTAGAAACAAGTAAAGGAGGTGAATGAATGAAAAAAAGATGGGAAAAGCCAACGTTGGAAGCATTAGAGATGAAGCAAACAAGATGGAATATGTCCATTATGGGCGATGATAGCGACAGCAGTGGAGATTCTTTAGATTCCACAGATGACGTAATGGGCAGCTAAGTAAGGTTTTTGTTTACAGAGGACGTGTGCATCATTACATAAGCCGTGTTAATACAAGCCAATTAACACGGCTTAGTAAAATAAGGAGGAGCCAATTGTGACTTACATATACAGTGCTTTTGGGTTAACAATTTCGAGTGAGTTTTGCATGCCAGAGCTTGAATGTGCAAAACATCAGGAATCCATTGATTTGTTAATTCAAAAGACAGATTTAAGGCCCGTATGGGAACAGATAAAACAAGACACGAAACGGTTTGTTGTACACAATAATGTATGCTATTTTGAAGTGCCGAATCTTGCAATTTATGCGATTAAAGATGGGACGCAAATTTACGTTTCGCCTATGGATGGGGTGGAAGAAAATCGTCTTCGAATATATTTGCTCAGCTCTTGTATGGCTGCAGTTCTAATCCAACGACAGATTCTTCCTTTGCACGGCAGTGCGATTGAGATTGATGGCAAAGCATATGGTATCGTCGGGAGTTCAGGGGCAGGGAAATCAACGATCGGCTCCGCATTTTTGCGTAAAGGCTACCCGTTAATTTCCGATGATCTTATTGCTATTACATTTAATAAACAGCACATCCCGTATGTAACACCGGCCTTTCCGCAGCAAAAGCTATGGCACGATAGCTTGCATTATGCAGGAATGGATGCGGTCCAATACAATCCGCTTGTCAATGGTGGCTCAAAATATGCCATCCCGATAAATGAGCAATTTGTCAAATGCCCGTTGCCACTCCATGGCATTATCGAGCTAATCAAAACAAAGGAACAAGCAATTACTTGGAAGCCGGTCAACTCGTTTGATCGAGTGCGCTTGCTTTATAAGCATACCTTTCGTAAGTCGATTCTATTTCAATACGATTTGATTCAATGGCATTTTGAATTAATGACAAGGCTTGGGGAAAATGTGCCGATGTTTCAGTTAAAACGACCGATGGATCGATTTACAGCTACTGAATTAGCAAGTACTGTGCTTCGGCACATGACAGAAGGAGGAGAAGAAGAAAGTGGTAAACAAAATACAGCTGCATCAATTGGTTAGTCAAGTGGATGGAAATGTTGTTAGTGATATGGATGGCGAAAAGGTCATGCTTAGTATCGCCAACAGCAAATATTACAATCTCGGTCAAATCGGCGGAGTAATCTGGGAGCAAATTGAATCATCCATTACAATTCAGGCGCTGATTGATCGTCTCGTTTCCTTATACGATGTAGATGAAGAGACGTGTAAACAAGAAGTGTTCGCATTTTTGAGTCATTTACATGCAGAAAACCTTATTCTTTTGAAGGAAAGCACGGTTTAACATGGTTGCTCATAAAATAAAGCTTTTTTTCCGTTTGAATTGGAGAAAAAAAGCAATCTTGCTAGAAGCCTATTTTTACCTAGGATTAGCAAGAGTTATCAAGCTGTTGCCGATGTCCCGGATTGCACCATTATTAGGCAAAAAATCAGAGGAAACGAGCTTTTCTGTACGTAAGGAAGAGAGAGAACAGCTTGCGAGCGTATCCGAATCGATTCATATGATGTGCCGATACACTTTTTGGGAAAGTGCATGCTTAGTCCGTGCGATCGCAGCACAGATGATGCTTCGGCGGAGAAAGATAGCGAGCACCCTTTATCTTGGAACAGGGAAGGATGAAACAGGTGCGTTTATCGCACATGCTTGGCTACGAAGTGGACCGTATTATTTAACTGGACGAGAAGGAAGAAGAAAGTTTACGACAGTTGCAATGTTTGCAAAAGACCAGCCTGGAGTTGAAAAAAATGTTTAATCGGCTAAATATGGAGCGTGTACCAAAAGAGGTAAAGTATATTTTAGCATTGCTAGGCGAACGTGCATACGATGAGAAGCTTTTGGAAACGGTTGATTGGAGCTTGTTTTTACACCAAGCTAAACATCATCGTGTTTTTCCGCTGCTTTACCCTCGGATAAAAGAGAAGAATCACATTCCGAATGAGATTAAGCGTTCCATGAAGCAGCTTTATGAAAACAATACCTTTCAAATGCTATTTACGTGTGCCGAGCTTGTCCGGGTGAATCGTTTATTTGCCGAACAGCATATTCGTGTTCTCTTTATGAAAGGACCGGTAATGGCACAGCAGTTATATGGAGAAATTTCTAACCGTACATCGAGTGATATAGATGTCCTCATTCCGATGAAGCAGATCGACGTGGCTGACAGAGTACTAAGCGCAAATGGGTATAAAAAGAATGATTATATCGATACGGTACTCGGGGATTGGAAGTGGCGCCATCACCATGTTACTTATTTTCATGAGAGAAAAAAGCTGAAAATAGAAGTGCATTGGAGGTTGAATCCCGGACCGGCGAGCGAGCCGTCTTTTGCGGAATTATGGAAAACCAAGTGTGCGGTCAAGCTTACAGGATCACCCGTATATACGCTTAACAAGGAATATTTATTTTTATTTCTAGTAGAGCATGGTGCACGTCATGGATGGTCGCGCCTCCGGTGGATTTATGATATAAAGCAGTTAATTGAGCAAAATCCCGACTGGAAAACCATTTCAAGGCTACTTAACAAGTATGGTGCAAAAAAAGTTGGTGGGCAAGCACTTTATTTAGTACACGCCTTTTTCCCACAGACAAGTAAAAGCGCGCATGCATTTACGATTCATCGTCGCTCTAAGCAATTGGCTCAGTCGGCTATTTTTTATTTAGAAACGATGATTAACTTACATAATGAACCACTTCCTGAACAAGTCTCCGCCTATCATGCTTCGTATTTATTTGGGAATATGTCATTTAAACAGCGAACACTATTTATTATGAGCTTTCTATACCCATATGCAGAAGATAAAGAGACATTGGCCTTACCAAAATCGTTTCATTTTTTATATTTTGGTCTACGTCCGTTTCTAGTGTTATGGCGTAAATGGAAAAAAGGTGGAGAAGCTGAAGGAGCGAATTCCGCATGACAGCGATTATCTATTTTCTTAAAAAAATGCACGGATATGCTGGGAAAAGGATGTATTTCAATCTATTTGGCATGATGCTGATGGGTTTTTTGGAAGGGGCGGTTATCGTACTACTCGTTCCGATGTTAAGTATAACTGGAATCGTTGATGTGAACTTGAGCAGCATACCTTTCCTGCATAAATTATCGTTTCTTAAAGAACTGCCAATTTCGACTGCCTTGCCGTTGCTTTTGAGTGGGTTTGTCCTCCTAATTACAGTACAGCATTTGCTGTATCGTCAAATGGCAATACGAAATACAGTTATCCATCAAGGGTTCCTTAGATATTTGCGAACGGAGACGTATCGATCTGTCCTTTATTCAAACTGGGACTTTTTTATTAAAAGGAGAAATTCCGATATTATAAACTTACTTCGTACGGAAATAAACCGCACGGCAACAGGGATCACTTCCTTGCTAAAATTTTTCGCGACCTTCATTTTTACAACGATCCAAATCGCACTTGCTTTCTTTCTATCTGCAAAAATTACCGCACTCGTATTACTTTGTGGAACGCTGTTACTCTTGTTTAATCGGCGGTTTTTCAAGAAATCACTAGCGTTAGGTAAAAGAAATTATACACTTGGAAAAGATTATGTTGCAGGGGTAAGTGAGCAAATCAATGGCATAAAGGACGTAAAGAGCAATACGTTGGAAGCATCTCGAATGAAATGGTTTCTGTCTATTACTGAAAAAATGCAAAACGAACAAGTAAATTATACAAAATTAAGAATGACGTCCCAGCTATATTATAAAATAGCGTCCGCGATACTCATTGCGACTTTTATATATGCTGCTGTACTGCTGTTTCAAACAGAAGGTGCGCAGTTACTGCTCATTATTGTAATTTTTTCTAGACTTTGGCCAATTATAGCCGATATACAAGCATCAATTGAAAAGATAGCAACGAATATACCAGCATTTGAAGCTGTGAAAAGCTTACAAACGGAGAGTATGCGAGCAAAAGAAATAGATGCATCAAGTAGTAACCGAGAGCAGTATCCACTTAACAGTACAATAACGTGTCAACACGTATTTTTTCGTTATGACAAGCAACGCGATCTTTATGCTCTAAAAGACATTAATATTGTACTTCGAGCAAATGAGATGACGGCGATTGTTGGTCGATCCGGTGCAGGAAAGAGCACGTTAATTGACGTGGTTATGGGACTAAACGAGCCAGAGAAAGGTTTTTTTTTAATTGATGGTAAACCATTAAAAAAAGACGATTTAATCGCTTGGAGGCGTTCCATTAGTTACGTTTCACAGGAGCCTTTTTTATTTCATGCTACCATCAGGGAAAACCTAAGCTTAGTAAAATCATCTGCAACGGAAGAACAAATGTGGGAAGCGCTTGCGTTTTCTTCAGCTGCAGAATTTGTAAAAAAGCTCCCACATGGTCTTGATACGCTAATTGGTGATCAAGGATTGAAGCTCTCAGGTGGCGAGAGACAACGCCTCGTCCTCGCACGAGCGATCTTACGAAACCCGTCCATTCTCGTATTGGATGAAGCGACAAGTTCACTGGATACAGAAAATGAAGCGAAAATCCAAGCTGCCTTAGATCGTCTTAAGGGGAAAATGACGGTTATCGTAATTGCCCATCGTTTATCAACGATTCGAAATGCGGATCAAGTAATTGTGCTAGATGAAGGTAGAGTAATTCAATCAGGCGGATTTCGTAAGCTTGCCGAGGAGAGAAAGAGTATGTTTCATCATCTGCTGCGAAACCAAGTAGAAGCAATGAAATAAATGTTGAAAATTAGGCTGTACGGGAGCGGATCGTGTGAGGACTGTACGAAAAAAGATACGAATTAGTATATTGTTATTCTGTTTGTTTATTGTATTTTATACGATTTGGGACAATCAGCGAATCAAAATTGTGCAGCAAGATATTGAAATCGATGACCTGCCCGTACAATTAGATCGGTTTTCGATTTTACAAATTACGGATTTGCATGAAAAGGAATTCGGCTTACACCAGAAAAAGCTCCTGAAAGCAATTAAATCGCTGAACTACGATGCGATTGTCTTCACGGGCGATATGGTAAATTATGAAGATGAGTCAAATGCGCAGCCATTCTTCTCGCTTTTAAATGAATTACAAGGTGTGGACATGTTTTTCGTGCTTGGTAATGCGGATCCACCAAGTCATGAGACGTATTCGCCTATTAAAAAAAGCGAATTTATAAGAGGAATTGAAGAAAGAGGCGTCAAATTTGTCGAAGCGGTTGAATCCATATCTGTTGCTGGGGCTATCGTTCATTTTGTTGCATTTGAATTATCAATTATAAAAGAAGCGAAAGATATTGGAACGATTAATGGAGTGAATTATCCTTCCTATGTACATGATGCACACTATAAAGCGTATCAAACAGAGCAATGGCAAAGTATTAAAGACGTAGTAGAAAGTCGGGCATCCACGGACACTTTAATTGCGCTTACACATTATCCTATTCCTGATCAACGCGTAGATTATATCGCAAACGATGGAAAAACAGAGTGGGTAGATTACGACTTAATAATTGCAGGACATTATCATGGCGGTCAAATTCGACTTCCGTTTATTGGAGCGCTGTTTGTCCCAGATCCGTGGTACGAATCAAAAGGTTTTTTTCCCCCACGCGACCGAGTTAATGGTTTATGGGAAGTAAATGGTGCGAAACAATATGTAAGCACAGGGCTAGGAAGCAGTGAATCTATTTCTGTATTAAACTTTCGCCTATTTAATCCACCGGAAATTAACTTACTCACTTTAAAGCGTGCAAAGGAAACCCTTCAAAAGTAAACATGCCTCATAAGCAACTATACTCGTTTGTGCTTATAAGGCATGTATTATTAATGGCGTTTATGCAACCATAGAACCCCTGTCTTCGCTAGTCTTGGTAATAGACCAGTGAGTGATTTTTGGAACATACTCCCAAAACCGTCTGACTTTCCTAATGAGCCGAGCGTACCACGTAATCGGATTTCTTTTGGCTTTTTCGGTTCTTTGCCATGAAATATATCGTATAAAACTTCCGCAACTTGTTCACCTTGTTGACCGGCTAATTGTCCACTCGGTGAGAATTCAGAAGAAGCACAGTCACCAATTACATACACGTTTTCTTTTTCCGGTACTTGATAAAAATCATTTACAATTATTTTGTCTTGATTGTCCTTTTCAAATGGCAATGCACGTACGAGATAGTGCGGCTGTACACCAGCTGTCCATATAGTCACATCGTTCACATAACAAATGCCATTATTACAAACGCCATCTTTTTCAACGTATTCAACATTTGCATGGTGCAATACTTCCACATCGTTCCTAATAAACCAGTCGGCAACATACGCCTGGACCTTAGGGTCAAAAGCTCTTAAAACAGAGCTGCCACGATCGAGTAGTCGAATATTTAAATCTGGTCTGCTTTCTCTAATTTCAGAAGCAACCTCGATTCCACTTAATCCTGCACCAACAATAGATACTTTCCCATATGCTTTTAAATTCCCGATTGCAAGGCCTGCATGTCGTGCTTTTGAGAAGGTTTGAACACTTTCTGTAAATTCCTCCGCACCATCAATGCCGTGATAATTATCTTCACAACCAAGTCCGATTACTAAGTAGTCATAATCTACATTTCCACTTTTATCTTTAAAGGAGATTTGCTGCTTATTTATGTCAATTTGATTAACCTCAGCAAATATATATTGGACATGATCATGAATAGGAAAAGGTGCACGTACATCTTTATCGGCAGCTGTGCCGGCCACAATTGTATAAAACTCTGTTTTCATCGAATGGTACGGGTTTTTATCAATGACGGTTATTTGCAAATCCTCTGGTAAATGCTGATTTGTTAAAGCTAAAAGCAATTTAAGGCCGCCATAGCCTCCGCCCAATATGACTAATTTCTTCATGGAAATGACCCCGCTTCTCATAGTAAATATTAAAGACGTTCATTCGTACAAAAACGATAAATTGACAGAGGGAAAAGAAGGTAGAAAGGTGTTACGTTAATTGCTCCTCTTTCCTCAGAGACTGTAAAAATTTATATTTTAATACTCAATTAAAGATTAACAAAAAAGGCAAAAGAAAACTAGTAATTGTCCATCTTTTAAGCGAACAATTAAGCATACCATGACTGAATCGTTTCATCTGATGGTAATAGAAACGATAGTACCCCGAGTAAAGGTAGAAAGGATATAGCAATCATTGTTGGTGTTAAGCCAATCCAATCAATAAACGATCCGAGAGCAACAGAACCGACTGCGCCCATGCCAAATGCAAGCCCGATAATCAATCCAGACATTGTCCCGATTTTTCCGGGAATGAGCTCTTGGGCGTAAACAACAGCAACAGAAAAGCTGGATAACAATAGGAAACCGATGAGCCCGAGTAAAACAATGGCCATTACTGGTCCAGCAAACGGAAGCACAATTGCTAAAGGTGCAGGAGCGAGCAGTGAAATAATAATAATTGTTCGTTTGCCAAAGCGATCTGCTAACGGTCCTCCTAAAAAGGTGCCAGCCGCTCCTGTAAGTAAAAAGGTGAAAATATATAGTTGGGACTGTGCAATCGATAGGTTGTATCCGTCAATTGCGTAAAAAGCGTAAAAATTAGAAATAGCGCTATGATACCATGAGCGAGCAAATACGATAAAGATAAGCACGATTACAGCGCTTTTTATAGCGCGGGAAACCGTATTTTTATTTTTATAATCCCGCTGCTGTTGTTTTTTATTCTTTGAGACAATAGCTGTTTGTTGTGCGTACCATTTGGCAATATAAATAAGAAATAGAACGGCAAGAAACGCAATTAGCGTAAACCAAATTGCTCCAAATTGACCAAGTGGGACAAGAATTAAAGCTGTAATAAGGGGGGCAAGTGCTTGTCCGCTATTGCCACCAACTTGATAAATGGATTGTGCTAGTCCTCTACGTGTTCCTGCTGCTAAAAAGGCTACGCGAGAGCCTTCTGGATGGAAAGTAGCGGAACCAATCCCAATAAATATAACACTAATTAAGATCGTCCAAAAGTTAGGGGCAAGTGCTAAGCCGAGCATCCCGAACATACTGGACGTCAAGCCGATTGGAAGCGCATATGGCATTGGACGTTTATCTGTATACATACCTACGACGGGCTGCATAACAGAGGCGACCATGTTTAATGTGAAAGCAATAAGTCCTAGCTGCGTAAACGTTAAACCTAATGATATTTCCAATATAGGAAACATCGCTGGAATGACAGCTTGTAAGGAATCATTGAGTAAGTGGCACAGGCCGATAATGACAAGTATCGAGTAAACCGTTTGATTTTCGGAACGCTTTGTTTCAGCTCCTGCAATAGTTTTGTTCATTATTTATCCTTCCTTTTTCTAACGACCGATAAAACTCCGTTTATACAAAGGTATACTAGAAAAACATATCACACTTTAAGTAATAAATCAGTTTACACATTGATTTAATAAAAACACGTATTTGTAAGGTGGTATTTAAAATCTTGAATGACTCTCTTTTTGTATCGATATTTCTATGCTGCGGTTTCCGCCGTTGACATATGCTTCGCTTTCTGTGGGCAACGCCTCAACTAATTTAGGTAGTTTTTCAAACTTCCTAAATGGATTTTCGGCTGTTGCTTTTCCCACTAGAGTCTACGCTTATGTCAACGGCTAGTGGTCATATACGAACGATAGAAAGAGCTCTTTAAAAAAATTTTATTATCTAAAGCAAACTGACGATCCATTATTACGTCGCTGATGAAAAAATTGCTTTAACTATGCTGCGGTTACCACCGTTGACATATGCTTCGCTTTCGACTCAACAATCGTATTTTCCGTATGTAAATAGTCAAATACAAAATCTTGCTAGCATTTTAGAGGAATATAGCTCTTAATTGTATTTTCATGTTAAAGTTAGAATAATTAAATAATAATGAGCCCAGCCCGTAAGGAGGGAATGCAGTGGACAAGCAAGGAGTAATTTGTTTAGGTGAGGCGCTGGTTGATATGATTCCAACCAATACTGAAAATACATTGTATCGCAAAAGTGCCGGTGGTGCTCCGGCAAATGTGGCTGTTGGAGTTGCCAAATTAGGAGAAAGGTCTACGTTTATTGGAAAAGTTGGCGACGATAGCTTAGGGCGTTTTTTACAACACACACTAAAGCATTATGGGGTAGTAGTGGAGCATATGCAGTTTACTTCCAAAGCCCGCACAGGAATTGCCATTGTAACAAATGCGGGAGATGGTGAACGAAGTTTTGAGTTTTTTGTAAAGCCGAGTGCAGATCAATTTTTGCAGGCGAAGGAAATACATAAAAAGATCTTAGTTAGTCATCGAATATTGCATGTTGGATCGATCTCCATGATTACTCCTGCCGCTAAAAAAGCGACTGAATATGCTGTTAAGCATGCAAAAGAAAATAAAATGCTTCTTTCTTATGATCCAAATTTGCGTCTCGATTTATGGAAAAATGCGAACTCCGCCCGAGAGACGATTACATCTATGTTGTCCAAGGTAGATGTTGTCAAACTTTCAAAGGAAGAGTTGCAATTTATAACGGGAGTATATTCAATTGAAAAAGGATTGGAAAGACTAGAAAAATATGAACTGCCTTTGCTCTTTATTACGCTTGGAGCAGAAGGATGTTACGTTTGTACAAAAGAAGGTTATGCACATGTTCCCTCAGCTCGTGTAAAAGCAGTGGACACAACAGGAGCGGGAGATGGTTTTATGGCCGGTATTATTTACTCTATCATCAAAGGGCATAAAAGTGTAAACAATGTATCGATTGAGGATGCGATTAAAATGGCAAGACTTGCAGTTGTTGCGGGGGCGCTCACCGCGTCTAAAAAAGGGACTATGGCAGCATTACCAACTATCTCGGATATAGAAGGATTCAATAATTAAAATAGACCTCCCTGCTAGCATTTCATGAGGCGAGCAGGGAGATTGGTTAATTCATTAGTGAAGCTACGATCTCATAGGAACGAAGACGATCTGCATGATGATAAATTTGTGAATTAATTATAAGTTCATCTGCCTGTGTCGCTTCTATTAACGTAGTAAGTTTTTCGCTTACTACTTTTTGATCGCCAACAATCGTTGTCTGTGAATGTAGTGTTTGTTCAATTGTCGCCCTTTCTGCTTCTGTCCAGTCCGCTTCATTTGAATCGATCGGAGGCTTTAGCTTTGTTGGCTGCCCTCTACGTAAACTTAAAAATTGCTGTTGCTGAGAAGTCGCAAGTCGCTTAGCGTCAGCTGTCGTTTCTCCAGCAATGATATTGACACCGAGCATTACATACGGCTCGTTCAGCAAGGGTGACGGCTGAAAATTGTCACGATAAAGCTTAATCGCCTGCATCATGTAATCAGGAGCGAAGTGGCTAGCGAATGAGAAAGGTAATCCTTTATGTGCTGCAAGCTGCGCACTAAACCCACTTGACCCTAGAAGCCAAATCGGAATGGATAGACCTTCTCCAGGAATCGCACGAACATAGCCAGTTGGTTTCGCAGAAAAGTAGTTTTCTAGTTCATTAACTTGCATTGGAAAATCTTCTGGGTTTTGATTAAGTGTTCTTCTTAGTGCATATGCAGTCGCTTGATCGGTTCCAGGTGCTCGTCCAAGACCTAAATCAATGCGTCCTGGATATAGCGATTCAAGCGTACCAAACTGCTCAGCAATGACTAAAGTAGCGTGATTCGGTAACATAATTCCTCCAGCGCCCACACGTAGCTCACTCGTTGCACCAGCAATATGTCCAATTAGAATCGATGTAGCGGAACTTGCAATTCCTGGCATATTATGATGTTCGGCAAGCCAGTAACGGTTGAAGCCCCAATTTTCTACGTTTCTTGCTAAATCGACACTATTCGGAAATGTTTCCTTCGGTGTGCTTCCTTCTATGACAGGGGCAAGGTCTAAGACAGATAAAGGGATATTGTTAAAACTCCGTGCACTTATACGTTTCACGATAACTCACTCCTCGTATGTAAATGTTTACGTCCGTTTATATTTGCCATAATGTTCATCTTTAGACAACGTAGGGTTGTTTGCATTGGTATAAGCTGTCTACTCCGTGCTTTGGTGTACGGTTTATTAAGAAGGATACGCCTTTTACAATCGATCGTCCATTATTTAGCTTATTCATTGAGCGATTTTATATTGGCTGCCTTGATTTTTTTTAACGTATGCCGATAACTATAGTGGAGATAAAAATGGGCAGCGAGCATGACGATTTGCTTTTGTAAGTACAGGGGGTAGCAAGATGGACAAAACATCAGTCATTGGTATTTTACTAGGAATGATTGCGATTGGAATCGGAATTTGGTTAAAAGGTGTAAGCTTACTAGCATTAATTAACCCAGCTGCTTTATTAATTATTTTTATTGGAACAGCAGCATCGGTTTTAATAGCCTTTCCTATGCGGACAATTAAAAATGTTCCCCAGCTACTGCGAATTATTTTCACTGAAGAAAAACACGGGAACATGAAACAAATGATTAATCAGTTTACAGCGTGGGCAGAGCTTACACGTAGAGAAGGCTTACTAGCGTTGGAAGGAGAAGTGGAGGAGGTAGATGATCCTTTTTTACACTCTGGTCTCCAGCTGGCGATTGATGGCCAAACGCCAGACTTTATACGAGAAGTCATGCTTGAGAAGATTGACGCGATGGAAAAAAGGCATGCAGAAGGTGCGGCTGTATTTTCCCAAGCAGGTACATATGCACCAACCTTAGGCGTACTCGGAGCTGTTGTCGGCTTAATAGCTGCTCTTGGAAATATGCAAAATATGGAATTATTAGGAAGTGCAATATCTGCTGCCTTTATAGCAACGCTCTTAGGGATATTTACGGGGTATGTATTATGGCATCCGTTTGCCAATAAGCTAAGAGAAAAATCAAAAAATGAAGTGCAAATAAAAGAAGTAATGGTGGAAGGTATTTTATCCTTAACTACGGGCGATTCACCGTTAGTTATTAAAGATAAGCTGAGTTCGTATTTATCTTCTCGAGAAATAAAGAAGATGGAACAGGAGGCATTTAATGAGACGGAAGAAACAGAATAAGGAAACAAAAATCGATGAATCCTGGCTTCTTCCTTATGCCGATATGTTAACGCTTTTATTGGCTTTATTTATAATTTTATTCGCTTTAAGCGAATTAGATACAAAACGATTTAAAGAATTATCCCATATTTTCCAAAATGAGTTTTCTGGTGGACAGGGCATCATTGAGGATGGAGAGCGTCCAGTTCCAAAAGAAGGGCCAATTGAGCCGAATAAAGATGAAAAAGAACAAGAAGAGCATAAAGAAAAATATATGGAAGATAATCCAGATCAACTCGAAGCGATCCAAACTCAAGTTGATTCTTATATTGCTGCTAATCATTTAACCGACGTATTACATACAAAATTAACAGGGGACGGTTTATTAATAACAATTAAAACAGATGTAACATTCGATACTGCTAGTGCAACGGTCAAACCAGAAGGAGTAGAAATAGCGAAAGAGGTAGCCGCAATGCTCCACACCGATCCACCATTAGAGATCGTCGTTAGTGGACACGCAGATGATCGACCGATGTACAATGAAGAGTTTGCCTCTAATTGGGAATTAAGTGCAATGCGGGCAATTCAATTTATGAACCTATTATTAAAGGACACAAAGCTTGATCCCAGTTCATTTAGTGCAAAGGGATATGGAGAATACCGTCCAATTGTCCCGAATACAAGTGAAGAAAACCGAGCAAGAAACCGTCGTGTTGAAGTGTTGGTTGAGCCGAACAAAGAATTGGCTAATTAAGCAGTATAAACGTTTTGGATGGAGGAACGAATTACTGTCCGACAGTCGTTATATGTAGTAACGATTTTAAGTGAGATGTGTCGAAAACTGTTGTAATTTGTCAAAAATTCATATAATATTAAAAAATAATAAATTGATGTAAAAAAATAAACGACTCAAAAGATAACCCGAAAAGCTATAGAGTCTAACGTGCTCGTGCACACTGCTTAATACGTACCAATCCGTTTTGGAGCATACTTGGCCATTTTATCTTATTAATTAATGGCCGCAGTTTTAACGTTAAACAGGTATACAAACACATGACTACAAGGTTAAACATAAAAGGAGCGCTTTACATGACCCAAGTAATCGAAAACAGAAATCATTCAATTAAAGAATTGCTAAATGGAACGACAGCCGCACTAAAAATGGTTGTACCACTAGAGCACGAGTTATCAAAACCGTCGTTGCTACAAAAGTCTTTCAACCTACAATTTGGTGTGTTCATCGGAATTACCGGAGATATTAAAGGAAAGCTGATATTAGAAGGCAATATGGAAACGTTTGGGAATATAGGACAGACAATGTTCGGTATGCCTATTGAACAAGAAATGCTCCGTTCTTTTAGCGGTGAGCTTGGGAATATGCTGGCAGGAAATTTATCATCCATAATTGAACAGAATGGAATAAACATAGATATTACCGCTCCTACAATTTTGCAAGGTGACGCTGAATTATCGGGCTATGAATTAGCGATTAAAATGAATGTTGATTTTTATGGTACAGGAGATATGGCGATTTATTTGCTCGTTGATTAAAGATTATGTTTAATAACGATTCGCTACGTTTAATATCAGATTAATACACGTGATTAGCTCTGGGAATATATATGTTCCTTGATAAAGCGATGTTGCGCTCCGGATGTACTCATTTGTCTTGCAGATGGTCATGTGCCTTGAAAATTCGTTTTTTGGAGGTGCACAAGCCGGCTGCGTTTAATGAACAATATATACTTATTATATTTCAGAAAGGAACTATTGAAGGAATGTTTATTAACGTTTAATCTTCTGTTCCTTTCTTTCCTCTAACCGCTTCAATGTGTCTATTTAAAAAATGATTTCCTAAAATGTTAACTATTTAAAGGGAAACACAGTAATATGTCGTATATTACATACAAATACAATACTATTACTGAGTAAGTAGTTCATTAAATGCGAAGGCAGGTTGAAGCGATGAATGAAATACATTTTACTGAAAACGATATTCAAAATAGAATCAAGCGCTGTCAAGTAAAGTTGGATACAGCCGGCTATAGTGGACTTGTAATTTCAGCAGAAGCTAATATTAATTATTATTCCGACTTTCATACGCACGCGCCGTGGACAACAATGACACGTCCGATACTGTTGTTTATCCCTGTAATTGGAATACCTGTATTGTATGTTCATGTTTTCCAATACCCGGATGCAAAAGCAATTGCTAAAGGATGTGAAGTGCGTTATTTTGAAGGGATAGGCGGACCTGCTCTGTCAGAAATGATAGGTATTATGGAAGCATTACATATGATAAAAGGTAAGATAGGCTTTGAAAAAGGATATGAACAATTAATAGGAATACAAATAAACATGTACGAATCGCTGAAACAAAAGCTGTCACAAGCTGTGTTTGTTGACGCATCTGATCTCATATGGAGTCAACGAATGATCAAGTCGGAAAAGGAAATTGCTTGCATTAAACGAGCGTGTGCTGCAACGAGTTACGCACATGATCAAACGTTTGCTCATATACATTCGGGAATGACAGAGATCGAAATAGCTCGCATCGTGCAAAAGTATATGCTGGAAGGTGGAGCGCATTACCCTGGCTTTGTAATTATTACCTCGGGACAGGGAAACTATGAACGAATGAGCAAAACAGCAACAAGCCGGATTGTTTCCAAAGGGGATTTTATTCTTCTTGACCTTGGTGCAAAATATAAAGGGTATTGGTCGGACTTTTGTCGAACAGGGTATGTTGGAAAACCATGCTCCAAACGCACAGCTTTTCAGCAAAAGATACATGAAGTGACGATGCGAACGGCAGAATACCTACGACCAGGCATTCAAACTTCAGAAGTTGCAACGATATGTGCAAGAGAAATGGGGAAGGCTGGGCTTTCTGCCAGCTTTGAATGTGGAAGGCTAGGACATAGTATGGGGCTAATGAGTACGGAACCACCGTCTGTCATAGTTAATGATCATACGGTTTTGCAAGAGGGAATGATTATTAATTTGGAGCCAGGAATTATTAATGAGCTTGGTGCTTTCGTGCTGGAAGAAAATATCGTAATTACAAAAGATGGATACGAAATCTTATCAGGTGGGAGTAGAGAGCTTCATCAAATTGGATAAGTTGAAGATTCCCATTATAATCTAACGTATATTCCGTAGACTATTCAGTATGAGTAAAATGTTTGTGGGGGAACAGATGCACGAATCTAACTAGATAATATGTGATCAATTATACTTCGAACGATATACACATGAATAACACCGTTGATTTTCACTGTCCACGGAAAGCGTAGTGTATATCTACTGCGGTCGGTAGGAAGCAATACTAAAATTAACGAATACAAAGAGAGGTTTTTTTACTTCTTAAAATAACACCCACAAATACTTGACTCAATCGACTATTCATTCAAACTAGTTGCTACTGCTGTTTATCTTCTATAAAATAGGATAGTAATGCAACTTTTAGAAAAGAGGATATACAATGACAAAACCATCCATTTATGGATTGACATATACACAGCTGACGAATTGGCTACTGGAAAATGGTGAAAAGAAGTTCCGTGCACAGCAAGTATGGGATTGGCTTTATAAAAAGCGTATAGCGCAATTTTCAGAAATGAAAAATGTGAACAAGCGATGCATACAATTGCTGGAAGATAATTTTGTGATGCAAACGTTAGAGCAGGAAATTAAACAAGAATCCTCCGATGGAACGATCAAGTTCTTATTTAAATTACAGGACGGAAATTTAATTGAAACGGTTTTAATGCGTTTTAATTACGGTCTTTCTGTCTGTGTTACGACTCAGGTTGGCTGCAATATCGGCTGTACATTTTGTGCGAGTGGCTTATTAAAGAAAAGCCGAGATTTATCGAGTGGTGAAATTGTAGAGCAAATCATGAAGGTACAGGCACACCTCGATCGTCAAGGGAAAGAGGAGCGTGTCAGTCACATCGTTGTCATGGGAATTGGCGAGCCGTTTGATAACTTTACTAATTTAATGGACTTCCTTTACATTGTTAATGATAATAACGGTTTAAATATCGGGGCAAGACATATTACCGTATCGACCAGTGGATTGGCGCATAAAATTTACGAGTTTGCCGATACCGGTATTCAAGTGAATTTGGCAATTTCCATTCACGCACCAAATAATGAGTTGCGTACGAAAATCATGAAAATTAACCGTGCTTTTCCAATTGAAAAGTTGATGAAAGCGGTCGATTACTATTTAGAAAAAACGAACCGCAGAATTACGTACGAATATATTATGCTTCATGATGTGAATGATCATGAGAAGGAAGCAATTGAGCTCTCGAAACTATTGTATAACCATCGCCATCTTGCATATGTAAATTTAATTCCATACAATTCAGTAGATGAACATAATCAATATCAACGAAGTAAAACAGCCACAATCCAAAACTTCTATGAAACATTAAAAAAGAATGGAATTAATTGTGGTGTTCGCTGGGAGCAGGGTGCAGATATAGATGCTGCCTGTGGTCAGCTTCGAAGCAAGCAGATGAACAAAAGAGCATAAAATAGGTAACGAATTAAGGTCACTTCTATTCATATAGGAGTGGCCAAAATTAGTGCATTTTATGATTGAATATTTTGAATAAAGGGTTCGGAGTAAAGGTGTACATAAAGTATTACGTATAAAATTAGGAGGGACCAGCGTGGGTGAGATGCTAAAGCAGCCAATGCTCAGTACGGAACGGCCAGTTCATTCTTTTAAAGTGTATACGATATTAGTATTTTGTGTAACATGCTATGCAAGTTCGTTTGTTTTCGGTGCGTTGCTTGTAGATGTATTTCATCCGGTTGCGCTCGCTTTCCTTCGACTCGTATTTATTAATATCTTTTTACTATTCGTAGGCTGGCGCTTTATGATGCGAGCGAAAATCGCCTTTCATTTGTTGCTTGTTTTAGCATTAGCAGGGTTTATCGGAATTTCACTCAGTCATTGGAGTATGTATACCGGTTTAATGTATACAGATCCGATCACAGCTGCATTAATATATGCACTTGGACCATTGTTAACCTCGTTAATTACGTATATATATTTAAAGGAAAGACGAAAAGTGTATTTTTGGATTGGAATTGTAATTAGCTTTTTTGGTGTTTCACTCGTCGTATCAGAAGGTGGTGCGTTCACACTGCATATAGGAAAAGGAGAAGGGCTTATTGGTGTTACGATACTAACGTATTCAATCTATCTTGTACTTGTAGAATATTTATCGAAGCATCTAAAGCCTATGATCATAACCGTGTATACGAGCCTTTTTGGGCTTATATTATTTTTTCCTTTTTTACGCTTGGAGCATTTTCAGAAAGTAACACATATTGATCTTAATTATTGGTTACTACTCATTGGTACAGCTATTTTGACGAATGGTATTTGTACGATTTTATGGAATGGAGCAGTACGAAAAGTTGGTGCATCTGCTTCATCATTGTTTCTAAATATGGAGCCTTTTGCTGCAATGGTTATCGGATATATTGTCCTGCACCAAATTGTACAGCCAATTCAGTTGATCGGCTCTTTTTTCATTATTACGGGTGTAATCATGGGAACTCGCGCGGGAAGGAAGGAGCAATTAAATAAACAAGTAAGTTGAAAATGTTGTATAGGTGAATAAAAGAGTATCGGCAGTTAGTAGTTCAATCGATTGATGTAAACAGTAAGACAATTCAATAAAACTATTTTACGAAAAAGGTGATCTCGATGTAGAATCGTGGTCATCTTTTATAATGCCTGTTATTAGCTTAAATGCTATTACCTAATAAGTCTAAGCTGCTAGGCCATAAATAATATAAATAAAAATTACGGCTGCCTGTTTCGTTATAATAATAGGAAATTAACGCAAGCAAACATGTAAATTATATACAACAAAATGTTAACGATTGTTTACATTTTGTAAAGGTTATTATACAATGGACAAGCTACGATGGAAAGGGGACGTGTTCATGCTTCGTAATCGGGTAAGAGAATTAAGAGCTCGCGATCAGTACTCTCAAACAGAGCTGGGGAGATTAGTTGATGTAACGAGGCAAACGATTGGGTTGATTGAAAAAGGCGATTATCAACCATCGATTACATTAGGGCTAAAAATTGCCAATGTTTTTCAGCTCCCTTTAGAGGAAGTTTTTTGGTTAGCTAAGGAAAAGGAGGAATCAGATTAATGGAAAGGATATTGCGATCTCCTTTTGTAATGATGGCAATGTTAATATCGATCGGAGTAGTTTATGTAGGAGTAGAGGAACAATGGGCTTTTGAACTGTTTTTATATCCGGTTATTATCTTTTTTGTTACGTATTTAGGGCTCTTAATTTATCATAATAAAAAATATCCAAACAAGAAAATAAATATTATCACGTATATTCCGTATGAGCTTAGAGAAGAAGATGAGGGGATGCAGTGGGCAACCTATAAGGCAACACGTAAAGTGTACATATTCTATTATTTTGCTATACCAGCTAGCATTGTTTTCGTAACTATTTTACATACTGTTATTCCATATATAGCTATATGGATATTGGTCGTATTAGGTGTAATCCAATATTTTATTTATTGGTATGAAATGCGTACTTTGTTGAAAGAGGGGGATGAGGAGTGTTAATAACGTATTTAATTATTTTCTTAGTTGCAGCGATACCGTTTTTTGAACTAATAACGATTGTTCCGGTTGCCATTGTTGGGGGATTGCCGGCCATTCCAGTGATGATTGTCGCTTTTTCGGGCAACTTTTTGACGATCCTATTACTAATCGTATTTTTAGATAAAATTCGCAGCTGGATGAAAAAACGTAGAAAGAAAAAGACAGAATCGAAAAGGGGTCAGCGAGCGCAATCATTGTGGAATAAATATGGACTACCGGGACTGGCGTTCATTGGGCCGTTTTTTGTCGGCAGTCATTTATCGGCTTTTTTAGCATTAACTTTTGGTGGCACACGGAAAAAAACGTTTGTTTTAATGACAGCAAGCTTACTTGCTTGGACAATCGTTCTTGGATCAGCGGCACATTTTGGCTTCGGTTATTTTATTGCTGATGAAGAAAACTTAGGATTTATTACAAGGCTATTAAAGATTGATTAATGCTACTACAGTGCTACGTTTCAGTTCGCATCTTTTCGAAAAATGACATCTTTCAACTCGTCTTCAACCGTCGAGTCAGCCATCGGAACTTTTGCGCGGTAGGCTGCACGTAATATGAGGTGTCCGGAAACAGGAGCTGTAATAAATACAAAAATAATACCGAGCAACAACCGGACACTTACATACGCTTCGTCAAACCAAAAATAAAGAAAGGCACCGACGAGTGTAATTAAAACAGCAAGTGTCGTTGTTTTTGTTGCGGCGTGTGCCCGCGTATATGCGTCGGGAAAGCGGATGATTCCTATTGCGCTAATCACGCTAATAATGCTTCCAATTAAAATGAGTAATGCACCGATGAGCTCAATGCTTTCGTTTCCGTTCAATAATAACACCTCTTTCGATAAATTTTGAAAAGGAAATCGTACTAATAAATGCTAAAATCCCTAATATTAAGATTACTTCTAGAAACGCCTTCGTTTGGAATAAGATTGAAACGATTGCAATCGCTGAAATTAAATTAACTCCGATAACATCCATTGCAATTACACGATCTGGAAACGTAGGGCCAACGATTGCTCGTATTAACGTAATTGCAATAGCAGCTCCAAATAAGAGTAAAGATAGAATTAGAATAGACTTAATCATTAGCGCGTCACCTCCATAATCGCTTTTTCAAATCTTTTTAAGGAACGCTCTAAATCGCCGCGGTATCGATTAATATCCATTGCATGAATGTAAAACGCATTGCCCTCTGGCGTTACTTCCATTACGACAGATCCTGGCGTTAAGGTGAGGAGAAGAGCAAGTGTCGGTACTTCCCACTCTCCTTTTAATACCGTTTCATATTTAAAAATCCCTGGTTCAATATCTATTTTAGGACTCACTATTTGTTTGATAACGACAGCACTTGACAGGACTAATTCCCAAATGAATATAAAAATTAGTTTTATCACGGAGAGTAATCGATGTAAATAAAAACGCCCACCAAAAAAACGACGCATTAAAAATACAATCGCAATACCAACAATAAACCCAGCGACAAACGTTTCAAAACGAAATACTTCCTCATCCTGAAACAGAACCCATAGCAAGGCTATAAATAAGTTTAAAATAAACTGTGCAGGCATCCTTTTTCACCTCGTTAATACGGATGTGTCCGTATGGAAATAAGTCACAGAACAATTAGTATTCAAAAAATGATGCGCCAATGAGTAGATACGTACGCAACATAAAAGTCCTCCGCTGTTACGTATATATAGTGCCACTTAGCGATTCATACACTTTTTCTAAGCTAAAAGCATGCAAGAATGGGAAGGAAATCGAAGTTATTACACAGAGATACTGAGCTTCCAATCTTTTGAACGCTGTGCATCGACTCGATTTAAGCGTAAGAATTTATTTATATAATATTGCATCAATGTATACGTCTGGATTCATTAACGTATGGGCTGCGTCCGCTACGTATATAGCAATCCCTTCTGACCCGAATCCGAGAATAATAGTAGCAGCAGTAAGTATCGTACAGGGAATAAGCAATCCACGCTTTAATGGCTTTTCCTCCTCGGAGCTAATAATTGTTTCTCCCCAAAAGGAGCTCATAAAGATGCGTAATAAAGAATATAGAACAGCCAGTCCAGACAAAAAGCTAACAGCAAGTAATCCATACGCTTTTGCATCTACCGCACCTATACCAATTAGAAGCTTTCCAATAAATCCACTTAATGGAGGAATACCAGCTAAAGAAAGTACGGCAATAAAAAACATCCAACCGAACAGCGGATAATTTCGGATGAGTCCGCTCATATCTTCTATTTTAGCTGTCCCGGTCAGTGATATCATAGTACCAGCTAATAAAAACAACAACGCTTTAACAACCATATCATGTAAGAAATAATATATAGCCCCTTCTATAGCTGTTGGTGTGAATAATGCAAAGCCAACTAAAATAAATCCGACAGCAATTATAACGTTATAGGATACGATTTGGCGTATGTCAGTGAAGGCGATTGCACCAATGCTTCCCCCAATTAATGTAAGGCCAGCCATAATCCCAATGACGGTATGGGTTATTTGTGGCTCGTGGTAAAAAATGAGTGCAAACATACGCATAAAGGCATAGATACCTACTTTTGTTAACAATGCACCAAACAACGCAGCAATAGCTGTAGGAGGCGCGCTGTACGAACCAGGTAACCACTGGTATAAAACGAGTCCAGATTTTATACTGAATACGAGCAAGAAAAGCAGGCTTATAACAGTTAACAAAGGTGTTTGACCTACTTCTGATACCCTTTCTGATAAATGCGCAAAATTTAACGTGCCAAGTGCGCCGTATAAATAAGCAATCGCAACTAAAAATATCCAAGAAGATAAAACGTTTATTGCAATGTACGTAATAGCAGCTTTAAATTGGTGTTTGCGTCCTCCAATGGTGATGAGAACATAAGAAGCTAACAGCATTACTTCAAAGCAAACGAATAAATTAAACAAATCCCCAGTTAAAAAGGAACCATTAACACCTGAAATTAAAAAAAGAGTAAACGGATAGAAATACATTTTCTCTATTGTTTTTCCAATCGAAAAAGCGGCATACATTAAACAAATTACGCTAACAACACTAGTTGATAGAACGAGCAGCATCGCAAAGGAGTCTGCAACAAAAAGAATACCGAATGGAGGAGTCCATCCTCCGAAATCAAGTCGAATAATGCCTTCCTTCTGAATTGTTCCTAAAACAAAAACACTAATGACACTAATGACGACCATGACTAAAATGGTTATCCACCTTTGGATGGAGATATATGATCGGAGAAAAACAAGAATGATTCCGATAAAAAGCGGGAGTATCATTGGTGCAGCAATTAAATTATTCATAATAATTCCCTCTCATTTTATCTAAATTATCGGTTCCTGTTTTCTTAAATGCTTGGTAAGCCAACACAAGAAAAAAGGCGGTTATTCCAAAGCTAATGACGATAGAAGTTAAAATAAGTGCTTGAGGCAAAGCATCCGCATATGTAGTGCGACCTTCACGAATAATAGGTACGTTATCAGCACTTAAATCGCCCATCGTTAACAATAACAAATGGACGGCATGAGTTAAGATGGCCGTTCCCAGGATAATGCGAATGATATTTTTGGATAGCATTAAGTAGGTAGCGACAGTAACAAGCACTCCTGCGACAACAATCATTAATGATTCCATCTATTCCACGTCCTTACTAATACTTAGAATAATCGTTACAACGACTCCAACAACGGTTAAAGCAACCCCTGCTTCAAAAATAGTTATTGTTGTAAGCTCAACCTTTCCAAAAAAAGGAAGTTGAACGTACGCAAACGATTGACTTAGAAAAGGGGCGCCAAATAGTAACGCACCTGTTCCACTTGCTACTGCAAGCAATGCACCAAATGCGGCGACAATTTTAAAATCAAGCGGAATACTTTTCTCAATCGTCTCTGTATCAAAGGCGAGATAAAGCAATACAAATGCAGACGCAAGCACAAGTCCACCTATAAACCCTCCCCCAGGTGCGTGGTGGCCAGAGAAAAACAGGTAGAGGGCAAGCGTTAAAATAATAAAGACGACGACTTTTGTAATCGACTGTAATATAACATCATTAATCTTCATTACGTGCACCTCTGCTTTTTTTAAACGAAATTAACGTATATACACCAATGCCGGCGATAAAGATTACGATGACTTCAAGCATCGTATCAAACGCTCGAAAGTCTCCTAATATTGTATTGACAATATTTTTCCCGCCTGCAAGCTCAAACGAATTTTCGTAATAGGTGGAAATAGAATTGAACAAGTGCTCACTTTTTACAGCAAGAGCGACAGCAGTAAAGACGCCGCCCGTTGCAATAGAGAGCAGTAAGCGTACTTTTTTCACGCTTTTTTCAAGCGGATTTCTTTTCCAAGCGGGTAAAAAGTAAAAGCATAGAAGGAATAATGCAGTTGTAACCGTTTCAACTACAAGCTGAGTGAGCGCTAGATCTGGCGCACGAAATAAAACGAAAAACATCGCAATTGAAAATCCGAGCAAGCTGTTTAGTAAAATTGCGATCAAACGGGTTTTTGCAAACAAAATTGCAATGGCCGTAATGACCATAACGATACTCAACGTCCAATGGAAAAAGCCGATTTCAGTATCGTTTATGAAGTGGAAAGAAAGAGCCTTCAGTTTAATTAGTGCGATACTTGTTGCTACGATTAAGAAAAGAAAAACAGATGCCAAATAGTGTCGTAAAAACCCCGTCATATAAAGAGATGTTAAGGAACGAGAGCCGTCCTCTATCCCTGTTATAAGCAGATGGTACAATGCGTCGAAAGAAGCCTTTTTTGGAAACAGTCGGTAAATGGACCGCCAATAACGGTACGATAAATATAAAATAACACCAGCAATTAAAATGCCGATCGTCATTAATAATTCCACAGAGAAGCCGCTCCATGCTTGAATTGGTTCGTTCGATAACGGGGTGCCGGCAGGAAAAATACTTGCAAGTGCCGGTCGCAATACGTAATCCCCAAGTACGTTTGGGAAGAAAAAGATAGCAATGATTAATATAGCTAAAAGGGCTGGCGCAGTAAGCATTCCAACGGACGCTTCTTTAACCTCTGCTCTAACTTCTTTTTGAAATGTGCCAAAAAATGTTTTGAAAATAAGAATCAAACAATAGACAAATGTAAATACACTAGCTATCCACCCGATGACAGGGAAAACGAAGCCGAGCGAGTCAAGGGAAAAAATCGTTAACTGCTCTACATGCACAATCGCAGTTAAAAACATTTCCTTACTTAAAAATCCATTAAATGGCGGTAGACCTGCCATGGAAAAACTGCCGATTAAAGCAATGGTAAACGACGCTGGCATGACGGCCATAAGTCCACCTAATCTACGAATGTCCCGTGTACCAACTCGAAAATCAAGGATTCCAATGACCATAAATAACGCACCTTTAAATGTTGAGTGGTTGACTAAGTGAAATAATGCGGCAAACGCTGCCTGTGTGAATAATATGGAATTTACAGTTGCGTTCGTTTGTAGTGCAAGTGAGCTAATTCCGAGTAATCCCATGACTAAGCCAAGCTGACTAACGGTTGAATAAGCGAGCAACGCTTTTAAATCGGTTTGTTTAATTGCACTAAAGGCTCCCCATAATAATGTGATAAAGCCGATGCTGCTTATGAGCCAAAACCACAATTGCTCCCCGCCAAAAACCGGCGTGAACCGTGCAACCAAATAAATCCCTGCCTTTACCATCGTGGCAGAATGCAAATAAGCACTAACCGGAGTAGGTGCTTCCATTGCATCTGGAAGCCATATATGAAATGGAAATTGTGCCGATTTTGTAAATGCACCAATTAATATTAAAAGTGCAGCAGGTAAAAATAAGTCATGATCTTTTAATTGGAAAGCTACCTCCACAATGGCACGTATACGAAAGGTGTCTGCAATTGAAGCGAGCATAATAAAACCGGCAAGCATTGCGAAGCCACCAAAGACCGTAATTAATAATGCCTTTTTTGCTCCGTAACGAGAGCCTTTACGATGATACCAAAAGGCAATAAGTAAGAAAGACGATATACTCGTTAGCTCCCAAAACACGTACAAAACAATTAAGTGGTCTGAAAAAACAACGCCAAGCATACTCCCCATAAACAAAAGCAAATACGTGTAAAAATGTTTTAACGATTCATCAGTAGAAAGATAATAAATAGAATACAAGATAACGAGTGTTCCAATTCCGGTAATTAATAAGCCGAAAAGGATGCTTAGCCCGTCTAAGTATGTAATTAAATTTAAGTTGTAAGAGGGAATCCAATGTAATGTATAACTATATGTCTTGCCGCTTGCAATATTAGGGATCTGTGCAAATAGAGAAATAAATAATATAAAAGGAACAAGGATTACAAACCACCCGAAGTGGATGTGTGTATTTCTTTTATATAATAAGACAATAAGCATGGCAGCTATAAATGGAACGAAAATAGCCAAGTTTACCGTTAACAAGTGGAAGCCTCCTATTTCGTTTCTATATATAATAGGTTTTTTTATTCATGAATAGAAATGAGTGGTAGTGCAATGACTGGAAAATGTAAAGCGGTGAAATAAATGGTCGTGTTTATTGAACATGCGTGTTCATTGAAAAAAATTAAGCGCTCAGAATCGAATACTAATGTCGATCGTTCGTATATACAGTTTAAAAAAAGGAACGTGTATTACCTAGCAATTTTTATAAATAAAGACTACAATAGGCTATACAAGTGATGCGTTTATACTACGTACGGATTTAGACTGGAACGATTAGGAAACGAGCTGCCTAATTAATTATATAGTACTTTTATCGTTCGTGCACATTATACGAGCGTTTCACGGGAGTATAAATCGGCACGTGCACAATGAAAAAAGAGGTGACATACAGTGGGGAGAGGAAAAAAGAAAGGTCGTATGGATGAAAGCATCCTTGTCTGTGTTTACTATGGACCAAACGGGGAGCGACTAATTCGACGTGGACATAAATTGGCAGAAATGCTCGATTGCCCATTATATGTATTAACGGTAGATAAGCGGCCATATGATGAATTCGATGCGGAAAAGCTCACATATATTGAGCAATGGAAAGACCTTTCCAAGGAACTAGAAGTCGATAAATTTATCTTAAAGGATAATGAAACGCGATCATCGGTTAAAACGATAAAAGAAGTAGCGCACAAATACAATATAACGCAAGTAATAATTGGAGAGGCACCGCAAAACCGTTGGGAAGAGATTACGAAAGGCTCCTTCGTCAACGTATTGCTACGCGAGCTTTTATTTATTGATATTCACATCGTCGCCGTTGATCGTACATTAAAAGGAGAAAGCGACACGACGTATGAAAAGGGTGTTCGTGGATTTTTAGAAAAGGCAGAGCAAGGGTATGTTCTTCGGTTTACAAAGTCAAAAGACATTTATTATGAAGGCGTATTTTACAAAGAGATTGGTACAGATTTTAATAACGGCATTTTCAAATTCGCTTATGGCGGCAAGACGTATGAAGTAAACGTAGTGGAAAACCACGTTAATAAACAGATTAAAGAACCACCGAATTGCAACGAAAAAAATACAAACAACAACTAAAGTAAAGTGAAGGCGAATCGTATGAATTCAGCTTTCACTTTTTTCTTGTCTAGAAAACTTGAAGGCTATCACACTAATAGAAAGGTTTTTGCTGCTGCGACGTAGTAGCTGTACTAAAGCAACCAGCTAACGGAAACCTTTTACAATGAGGGGGAGCACCTCTCCCTCCCCAACTAAAACATGGCTACAACGGTAAATGTTTTGATTCATCTGGTTGGCAACTTTTTTTTTGGAAATGTGAAAACTTTTTACAGACTTATGAGGTATATCTTATAGAATGTTGCACAAAGGAGGCTGAGCCTGTTGTTCGACTCGGAAAAGAAATGGTTAAAAAAAATAAAAAAGGGGGATCAACAAGCGTTTGGCAAACTCTATAATGCCTATGCCGATTATGCACTTAGAACGGCTTATGCGATTACGCGCAATCCAAACCACGCATCCGATATCGTCCAAGAGACCTTCGTGAAAGTCTATCGCAATATCGATGCTTTTAAAATGGATCAGCCCTTTAAGCCTTGGTTTTATAAAATTTTGCTTAATGAAAGCAGGCGTTACATGAAAAAGCAAAATAAACAGGCGATAGCTATAGATGATGTGGATGTCCTTGATTACTTCAAAGAACAAGCGACAGGCAATGAGATAACACCGAATGAATTTGTTCAGGACGTTTTAAGCAAGCTGAACGAAAACCATCGAACCGTATTAACACTTAAATATATGAATGGTTTTACTGAACAGGAAATAGCAACATTTTTAGAACTGAATGTTAACACAGTAAAGTCACGACTTTATAAGGCGCGATTCAAATTTAAAGAAGTCATTGGAGGTGAATATATTGAGAAAGAATAAATTGGATAAGGAAATAAAGAAAACACTTAACAAAGAAACGGAACCCGCTGAAGAACTAAAGCAATTGACTTGGAATCGAATTGAAAACGAATTGTTTTCAGAGCAAATCGTTCCTGTTAAGCGAAAAGCATGGAGCATTACTGCTGCGACAATTACAGCGATCGTTATCGCAGTCGTATGGATCGGATCAGCAGCTCCACAAGGTGAGACAATTATGCATACGTTAAGAGATCTATTTGTGGAAGAAAAGGAACGACATCCTGAAACAGACCCGGAAGCGACGATAGAAGATGAACAAGAGGATGATAAAGAAGAAAATGAGAGAGATGAATTTCAAAAAGAAATAGAAAAATTTGTTAAGGAAAAAGAGGTAGAAATCGAGCTAGAGGGGATAAAAGAAGTTGTTCACACCGAGCTGAAAACAAACGATACACTCCGTTATATCATTTATATTGATACATCCAGATATACGTTCGAAAAGGGCGAAGCGAGGGATCTCATTGTTCCCAATCCCCCTATTGGTGAAGACTATCCGGAAGTAGCTATGGAAATCAAGCGGATGGAACTAACAGTAGAAGAAGCACGAGCAGAAATTAGGAGAGATATAGAGGACGAAAATATGGAGCTTTTCCGTGAAGAGCAAGTAGAGGATCCAATTGCAGGATATATGATGATGTCCTATGGCGAAGAATATACAGACAACTTAGGCATAACAGCTAGGCATTGGGATACGCCTGTTTATAGGTACTATATTGCAAAGCAAAAAGACGGAGACGTGTTCATCATTACACAAAAATCCTTTTTTGAAGCATTGGAAGGACATTCTGCACGATTTGATGCCATGCTGGAAAGCTTTGAAGTTATTGAATAAATGCTATGTAAAATCGATTATATCCATTTGAGCAAAGTGTTCGTTTGCTTACGTAATGAATATGTCAAGGATGTGAAAAAATGAGTGGGTTTTTAACCGTTCTATTACAAGACGATTTATGCTTTAGTGCCGAGCATCGGTCTGAAATAATACAGAAAACTAAGATGTTATCCTCGAATATGAAACATGAAGAGATGGTTTTTTATGATAAGAACATAGCGTTTGGTTACAAAGGGGACGTGCATAAATCGAAAGAGCAACCGTATAGGTTCGGCCAAGACCGGTATTGCATGATGTTTGCTGGCGAAATATTTAATAAACATTCCTTGCAAAAGCAAGTCGAAGATAAAGGAGTTGTACTAGAAAGTAACGGTGTGTTGGAAATTGTGGCTGCTCTTTTTCAGTTAAAAGGAACAGCCGCATTCGAGGAATTGAATGGAATGTTTGCCATTGCAATAGTGGATTTCAAAGAAAGAAAGCTTTACGGAGCAAGAGATCCTTTTGGCATTAAACCGTTATATTACTTGGATAGTGAAGCGGAGATCATTGTTGCAACCGATAAAAAAAGCGTATTATTTAATAGCTATGAGCATTGTATAGCTAAAAAAAGCTTGCAACACTACCTTTCCTATCAATATGTACCAGAGCCACTAACTTTAACGGGAGGAATATACAAGCTAAAGCCAGGGCATTACTTTGAAAAGCGTATGGGAGGGACTGTATCGATGCAACAGTATTTTTCCCCGAGGTTTCGTCCGGTAACAGCTCATAAATATCAGATGGCCCATCGTACGAGAGAAGTCCTCGCTGAATCGATTCAGCGGCAAATGCCAGCTGAAGGCGCAGTAGGATCATTTTTGTCAGGAGGAATTGATTCGGCTATTATAGCGACAATGGCAAAGGAAGTCTATCCGCAACTAAAAACTTTTTCTGTCGGATTTGCGGAAAAAGGTTATTCGGAAATTGAAGCAGCAAAAGAAACAGCAGACAAACTCGGACTTGAGCATATTTCTCATGTCATTACACCCGATGAATTTGTACGTGTATTACCAGAAGTTGTGTTGGCATTAGGTGATCCATTAGCAGATCCTGCTGCAATCCCGTTGTTTATAGCAGCGCGTGAAGCAAAGAAGCATGTAGATACGATTTTTTCCGGCGAAGGGGCAGATGAGCTTTTTGGCGGTTATCAAATTTACCGCGAGCCTCATGCCTTAAAATTATTTAACTATATACCCGATGGAATTCATAAAGCGCTTCGGAATTTAGCGGCGATCTTACCTGAAGGCGTAAAGGGCAAAGGTTTTCTGATACGGGGAACGACCCCTTTAGTTGAGCGGTATATCGGCAATGCAAAGATTTTTGAAGAAGAGGAAAAAAGGAAAGTTATGCTCGAGTATAGTGAGAGCTGTACGTATCAAACAATT
This sequence comes from Virgibacillus sp. W0430, assembly GCF_051846935.1. NCBI lineage: Bacteria > Bacillati > Bacillota > Bacilli > Caryophanales > Bacillaceae > Virgibacillus > Virgibacillus sp. W0430. The sequence continues at coordinate 188,219 of NZ_JBPYCS010000002.1, read as the reverse complement.
ACAAAAGAAATTTATAATCGTGTTCAAGATGAAGATTTCATTACACAAATGCAATTTGTTGATCTCCATACATGGTTACCGGGAGATATTTTGCTAAAAGCGGAAAAATTAACAAAAGCAAATGCAATTGAACTGCGTCTTCCCTTTATGGATAAAAATGTATTTGATGTAGCTCGTATGATTCCAGTCTCGGAACGAATAAAAGGAAGAACGACTAAAGCAATTTTACGGGACGCATTCAAAGGAGAAGTGCCAGATGCAGCTTTACATCGAAAAAAGCTCGGCTTTCCAGTTCCAATAAAGCTTTGGCTAAAAAGGGAATTGTATTTATGGGCGAAACAATTGATCGAAGAAAGCGAAATCGATGAATTTATTTCTAAAGAATACGTCATGAAATTGCTGGAGCAGCACAGTACAAATAAAGGAGATTATTCCAGGAAAATATGGACCGTCCTTATGTTTATCTTGTGGCATCAACAATTTGCAAAAGAACAGCACAACGCTTTTACTGAAACGAGACGTTATGCGTAAAGTATTTTGAATGTTTTGTCTAAATGCATGTGCAGTTATGATAAAATGAAATAAGTAACATCAATGCAAAAGTTGGACTACTAAATCATAAGATTGAATACATGAGGGGGATAAGAATCCAAAATGATCCTAAGACCATTGTCTAGGAATATGACGGAACGTCCAAGATGCTTGACATATTATTCAGACAGGGACTCAATCACTTATACCAATGCTTGCACTTATGAGTTACTTGGAACGAAAGGCGGCGACTCCGGCGGGAAAAGCAAGCGTCTTGAGACCTCACAGAAAGTGGTTTTCTTCCGAGGAGGCTCAAGCCATGCCCGCGGAAAGCGTCCGCCTGTAGTGCAAAGTAACGGGTATAACATACCCAATTATTGATATAGAAACAATAGGCGGAATAATAATGCGTAAACATAATATACGAGAGGGGGAAAGAAGTGACATTTATTAATATAAAAGCGTATGGGTACTATGCTGTTATCTTTTTTACTGTAATGCTCGGGGTAATTATCGCTGAGTACAAAATATCGGAATATGCTAGCATGACATTTAACTACTTTTTTAAAATGACATTTGTCTTTACAGTCTATCCACTGATCGGCTGTCTGGTAGGCTTTGTGCATATTCGTAAAGAGCGAAAAAAGGAAGGAAAGTGGCAGCTCAATATAGGCAAGCTACTCGTATTCGCAGTACCGGCATTCTTTTTTGCTTACTACCCATTTCTCATTTATTTCGGCCCATTATCGTTTTTATCAATACCAAGTGTGACCTTTAATCAAGCAATTCTTGCTGTGCCATCGACCTTGTATATTTTTGAAATGATTTTAGGGTATACGGTTATAACGAGTTTTTACAAAAAAAGAAATGCCGCTTCTTCATTATAATACATGAGGAAGCGGGTCATTGTGGATGTTTCAGGACAAATCATTACGTATGCGGTACGGGTGTGTATATATATTCATTTTTTCTTTTCGTACAAAACCAATAGCAGTGATTCCTAGATCTTCCGCTAACTTTAGCGCAAGGTCTGTTGGTGCTGACTTTGAAACGACTATACCCGTCCCTATTTTTGCTGCCTTTAGTAGAGCTTCTGAGGAAATGCGCCCACTAAAAACGATTAGTTTATCGTGCAATGGAATTCGTTGAGCCAAAATATGCCCGTATATTTTATCGAGTGCGTTATGTCTACCAATATCCGTACGAATCGTTATTAACTGATCGCGTGTACATAAAGCAGCATTGTGGACACCGCCAGTGTCTCTGAAATGGGTAGATGCAGTTTGCATTTTTTTCATTAAAGAAAAGCATTCACTAGCGGTTACTTTCATTTTGCTTGTAATGGTTTTCGCTGTTTTTACATCGCTTTTGAAGTAAAACTGTCGACTTTTACCACAACAGGAACCGATAAATCGCTTCGAATGATCATGCTCATAATCTTCGAGAGATTTACGAATTGTTACATGGGCAAAGCCGCGATCACGATCAATCGTAAGGTCTGTTATTTCGTCGGCGAAGAGAATAATGCCCTCCGAAGCGAGAAAACCGATAATCATATCTTGCAAATCTGTTGGAGTGCATACAATGGTTGCAAACTCTTTTCCGTTCAAATAGATAGTGAGCGGATACTCTGTTGCAACGTGATCGTTGAGCGTAGTACGTGAGCCGCTATTAATTTGGACGGTTTTCCAGTTTACATGCACGTTTTCGGTCATTATTTTAACATCCCTTTAGCTCGTCTCTAATTCTAATTCTTCAATTCGTTTCTCTACATACTTTCTATCTTTTTGGGCGAAATACGTATCTGCCTTTTCAACAATTACTGCAGCTTGGTATTCTGGTATGCCAGCAAATTGTTCATAAACGCCCATTGGAATTAATGCATTTCCTTCTGGAAAGTGTACTTCAATATTGCCTGCTTTTACGGGTACAAATTTAGCTCTTCCGTTAAACGTTCCATACTTGTTAAAGACGACAATCGCATCGCCTTCTACGATGTCATGCTTCCTGCCATCTTCTTCATTCATTAAGACGTCGTATCGATCTGCATTATTAAATGGATCCTTTTCATCATAAATCATTGAGTTAAACTGTTTGCCACGTCTCGTCGTTACATAAAAATGTCCTTCCGGCTTACGTAGTTCAGGTAATTCGACAGGGATTAAGTTGCCTTTTCCGTCAGCAGTAGGACATTCTCCACCTTCACAGAGCCAAGCACCCCCCCATTGAAAGACATCGCCACTCTGCTTTAGATGCTGAATCCCATCATAATTTGGTGCTGCAACAGCAATTTCATCTCGAATGGCATATGCATCCTTGAAATCGATAATATGGCTTTCTTCCGGCTTAACTCGTTTTGCTAAATCGAGGTAAATTTCCCACTCGGAACGGGCCTCTTGAATGCGTGGCCCTTTTATTTCCGGTGAAAAGTAAACCATCCGCTCTGTCGAGGTCGATGTGCCACCACCAGGTTGTTCGTACCTTGTCATAGCTGGTAAAACAATGACAGCTTCTTTTGCATCGGCAAAGGTAGACGTATTGAAAATAATGTCTTGGTGCACACGTATATCTACATTTTCCAAACATTGCTTAACAAAGTCAGGATCTGGCATCGTTTCTAGGAAGTTACCCCCAGACATATAATACAGCTTTAATTTCCGTTCATGGTCTTCAGGAAGTAGACTGTTTTCGAGTGTAACACCGACGATATCTCCTTGCCAGTCAGGGATTTCAAAGCCCCAAACGTCTTTAAGGCGTGCGCGATTTTCGGCATCCATTGCACCACCCGGCAAAGAGAATGGATCGGCACCCATTTCACCAGAGCCTTGAACTCCAGAATGGCCGCGAATTGGCATAAGACCGCAATGTTCTCTCCCTAAAAACCCTCGTAATAACGCAAGGTTAGCTACTTGTGAAATGTTGTCAGTTGCAAACCGGTGCATCGTAAGACCCATTGACCATACAAAAACGCCAGACTTAGATTTGGCAAGTAATTCTGCTAATTCCATCATACGTTCCTTGCTAAGACCGGATGACTTCTCTAACTGCTCCCAACTATATTGAGCAACCTGTTCTTTTAACGCTTCGTATCCATTTACGTGTTGTTCGACAAAAGCATGATCAATAGCTGATCCATGCGTTGCTTCCTCCATTGCAAACCAATGCTTCATTATTCCGTGCATAAATGCAATGTCTCCGCCGATATTTACCTGATATACATCATCGGCGATTTTTGTACCAAACAGAGCAGATTCCGCGACGGAAGGTATCCAATACTGATCCATTGCTGGTTCATGGTATGGATTAATAATAATAATCTTTGTCCCTTTTCGTTTAGCAGCATACATATATTTCGTAGAAACAGGTTGGTTGTTCGCTGCAACCGAGCCCCAAAAAACGAGGACATCTGTGCCAATCCAGTCTTTATAATTACAGCTTGATGCCCCGATTCCTACTGAACGAGAAAGAGCTGTTTTAGACGGGGAATGACATATCCGTGAGGCATTATCAATGTTGTTCGTTCCGAGAAATCGGGCAACCTTACCGGCAACATAATACGATTCATTCGTAATTCCACGAGCAGTTAAGTAAAAAGCATACTGCTTCGGGTCTAGCTTTTTCATTTTTGCGGCAATTTTGTCAAGCGCTGCATCCCAAGAAATACGGCTAAACTTTTTATCGCCAGGCTTACGAATAAGTGGATACGGGATGCGTCCTAACGTTCGCAATTCTGCACTACTCATTTTCCGTAGTTCATCGATATCCGCATGTAGCACTTCTTCTTTCATTGCAGGCATAGTGTTAAGGCGTAGTACATTTAATCGAGTTGTACAAAGGTGTGGGCCTGTCAACGTTTGATCCTTCAGACCTTGTACACCGAGTGCGCACCCATCACATACGCCTTTTGTAATAATCCGTGTAGCATACGGTAAATTGTCACGATTTTCCCAAGCAACTTTCACCGTATCGCGAATATGGTGTGGCTTAATCTTTCCAAGGCCAAATGGAATCTTACTCGCCCATAAACTAGGGTCTGGTTTCTTTGATAAGCGAATGGGCCCTGTATGTTTTGTTTTTCCCAATTATTATTCAACTCCATTTCATTCATGTCTAACGTTGCGCTCTTTTTATTGATTAAAGTAATAATAGACTGATAATAGACTGATAGATTCGTACATTACTGTTGTTCTGTACCTACATAGTTTATTTCACCAGCAAGCTTAGATAATGGTGCTTTTTGCTCGTTTTGTTGCAGTCTTTTAATGTCCGCTCGAATCCAAATCGATATACCAAAGGCGACTACGAACAATGCAGAGAAAATAATAAGTGTCATGTTATAGCTATTCGTTTTATCATAAATAAATGATAGCAGGATAGGTCCTACAACACCAGCCATTGCCCAAGCGGTTAATATATAACCATGGATCGCTCCGAGTTGTTTCGTTCCAAATAAATCGCCAATGTAAGCTGGAATTGAAGCAAATCCGCCCCCATAACACGTCATAATTGCATAAAGCAAAATCATAAACAAGACTGCGTTGAATGAAATTGGTAGTAATAGAAATGCAGCAATTTGAATAATGAAAAAGGCAGTATATACGTTTGGACGTCCAATATAATCCGATAAGCTAGCCCAGCCTAATCTGCCAGCACCGTTGAACAGTCCCATTATTCCTACCATTGTAGCTGCTGTAATTGCTGTCATGCCAGTAATTTCCTGCGCCATTGGTGATGCAACAGCAAGAAGGGCAATGCCACACGTAACGTTTATAAACAGCATAAACCAAAGCATCCAAAATCGTCTCGTTTTTACTGCTTCATTGGCGGTAAGCTGAGACAAATCTTTTTTAATTTTTATGCGACCAGATTGTTCTTTCTCTTTGAATCCAGCAGGCAACCAACCTTTTGGTGGTGGTGCTAAGTATTGCGCCGATAGCGTCATTACGACAAAATAAGCGGCACCAAGAATAAAGAAGGTAAGCGTTAGGCCGATTGTTTCAAGTAACTTAGCGGCAATTGGACCACTTAATAATGCTGCAAAACCAAATCCCATAATCGCTAGCCCTGTAGCTAATCCGCGTCGGTCAGGGAACCACTTAACGAGCGTTGACACTGGAGAGATATACCCTATTCCTAATCCAGTCCCGCCAATTACGCCATAAAATAAATATAATAGAAAAAGTGAACCAGTTGCAGTAGCAATTCCTGACCCAGCTACACCAACTCCGAAAAAAACGGCTGCTAGCATGCCAGATGTTTTAGGGCCTTTTTTTTCGACAAACCCACCCATAAAAGCAGCAGAAGTCCCAAGAAAAAAAATTGCAATACTGAAAGCAAGCGATATTTCTGTTTGGCTCCAACCAAATTGGTCGGACAGAGGGTTTGTAAATACACTCCACGCATAAGCAGATCCAATAGATAAGTGAATACCTAGTGCAGAAGCAGCAATTAGCCATCGGTTTTTTGTTTTTTCCATTTACTACTCTCCTTTTGTTATATATAGTATATTTTTTATCTATCGTTCTTCCCTAAAAGAACGAGATTATTTGTGCTTGAAATTAATAATATGTAGACATAGTTGGGTTAGGTAAAGGAGTAAGACGTTAAAAGCGGTTAGAAAGGATTTGCCGTACAATTGACAAAACGTATAGAAGTTGTGGAGTAGGTCTGAAGTAGCTTGGTATTTTTCTGCTCTATACGAAATACATAAGACCTGTATAATGCGCATATTTCAGATCACCATTAAGAGAAGGGTAACATGGAAGCGCATACAAATCAATGCTAACTAGTGTGAACGGTATGAATTTTTGGTTGAATTGTGTAAAGGATTGGGAATATAGCATATTACGTACTGTTTTAGTAGGTGAATAAATTGAGAGGTGAATGTATCTACGTGTTTTTTTCCTTTTTTGAATCATCTTATCGAAGAATGGACTGTACAAGATTCAAGTGGGAAAGCAAGGGTGTTTCTGAAGCGCTTTTGAATTAAACTTCATATAATAAATACTTGGTTAAACGTAAGAAAGCGAGTGTAGTATATAGAGCGAATTAAGGTGTTACTAAGTTCAGCACCGATTTGGCTGCATTAATAGACTGCTCATTTTGCTTTATGCACAATAAGTTTGATGAAGCGATCCATCTATTATTCGTATAGAATAATAGCCGTTGCTATATACGGGCATCCAGAGGGAAAAGCAATCGCTGAAAACCGATTTAGGAAGCTTGAAAAACTTCTTAAATTAGTTAAGGCATTGCCCGCTGAAAGCGAAGTATATGGCAACGGCGGTAACCGTGCAGCATATTAGTAAAAAATCGATACAAAAAGAGTGTTTTCAAGATTGTAATTATCTATTGATAAATACGTGACACATTCTAGTTCGATGCCTATTTAGGACAAGCATTGCTTTATTTTTAAACAGAAGTAAACGATGAAGTTTGCTATGTTTCATCTTTGTCTGCTAGTAATTCCTCCACATGTACGTTAATGTCCATAAGTAATTCCTTTATAGTACGACTTCCTATTAGATGATCCGCATACGTATCAAGCTCAGTGGGCTCGCGATTTACAATTACGAGCTTGGCTCCGCTTTCCTTTGCATCAAGCGGGAGTAGATTGGCCGGAGAAACAGAAAGTGAGGATCCAAGCACGATAAATAAGTCAGCCTTTCTCGTTTCCTGTTCAGCCTTTTTAAAAACATTTTGCGGTAAGGACTCGCCAAATAGGACGATACCTGGCCGGATTGTACCGCCACAGGAACAAATGGATGTACCAGATAAGTATGCGTTGCGGCTTGTTTCCTTTTTACATTCGTTACAATGTAGCGTGCGAAACGAGCCATGTAATTCCATCACATTTTCGTTTCCAGCGTCCTGATGAAAGCCATCGACATTTTGTGTAATAATGCTTTTAATAAGACCTGCTTTTTCCCATTTTCCTAAAATGAAATGTCCCTCATGTGGTTTGTATTTGTTTAGTTCTGATAGCCGATAGCGGTAAAAATCAGTAAATGCTTTTGTATTGTTGTGTAATGCCTGTACATTGGCGAGTTCATCCGGATTAAACCGCTCCCATAAGCCACGTGATTTTGAACGGAAGTCTGGCAATCCGCTCTCTGTAGACATTCCTGCTCCTGTATAAATAACCGGATAGGAGCTAGATGTAAGCAGATTTAACAATGTATGCACACTGCTACCTCCTTTCTTATATAGTATAGCACTATATGTTGAGAAGTAATGCTTACTAAAATAATAGAGGTCGCATTAAAAAATTGTTGTTTTACGCGCCGTGTTCGATCATCGTATCGGCTACATTCGTAAATCCAGCAATATCCGCACCAATAACTAAATTTCCTGGATGATTATAAGCGGCAGCAGCTGTGACACAGCTATTGTAAATGTTTTTCATAATTTCTTGTAGCTTCGTGTCCACTTCTTCAAATGACCAAGAAATTCGAGAGCTGTTTTGAGCCATTTCTAAAGAAGATGCAGCAACGCCGCCTGCGTTTACCGCTTTTGCTGGACCGAACAAAACGCCATTTGTTTGAAATACTTGAATCGCTTCTGAAGTACAAGGCATGTTTGCACCTTCTCCAACAGCTTGAACCCCGTTAATGAGCAATTGATTTGCTTCTTCACGGCCAATCTCATTTTGTGTAGCACAAGGCAATGCAACATCACAAGGAATGCCCCAAATTCCAGAGCAGCCTGAAAAATACTTTGCATCTTTATGCTCTTTTAAATAAGCATGTATACGATCATTATTTTCTTCTTTCACTTTTTTTACAGTTTCGATATTTATGCCATTTTCATCATAAATGTATCCATCGGAGTCACTACAAGCGACAACCCTCGCACCTAAACGGATTGCTTTTTCCATTGCATAAATCGATACATTACCAGAGCCAGACACTACAACTGTGCGGCCTTTAAACGATAAACCAGCATCCTTCAGCATTTCTTCTACAAAGTAAATCGTACCATAACCTGTTGCTTCAGTTCTTCCTAAGCTACCACCATATGAAAGCCCCTTACCAGTTAGTACGCCGGCATGGTATTGTCCGCTCATTCGTTTGTATTGGCCAAATAAATAACCGATTTCACGCTTGCCCACACCGATATCACCGGCGGGTATATCAATATCGGGACCAATGTATTTTGCGAGCTCCGTCATGAAGCTTTGACAAAAGCGCATAATTTCATTGTCTGATTTCCCTTTTGGGTCAAAATCAGATCCGCCTTTTCCGCCCCCGATAGCTTGACCAGTCAGTGAATTTTTAAATATTTGTTCAAATCCAAGAAATTTAATAATGCTAGCACTAACGGATGGATGAAACCGAAGGCCGCCTTTATATGGCCCGATGGCACTGTTAAATTGAACACGATATCCGCGATTCACTTGCATGTTTCCCTTGTCGTCTACCCATGGAACCTGAAAAGTAATCATTCGTTCAGGCTCAACAATTCGTGCTAACACATTATGCTGTATATATTTCGGATTTTTAATGAATACAGGGGTTAGTGAATGCAAGAACATTTTCACTGCTTGAAGAAATTCTTTTTCATGAGGGTTGCGTTGTTTAACGATTGAAAAAATATGATCTAAGTATTTTTTTACCTCTTTTTCATGCTGTGCTGCAGCATAATCTTCCGTTTGAGTCAGCAATAGTTGCAGCCTCCTTTCAAAATATCAAGTTCGTTTATTCACATATTAATATATGCTCAGTGTAATTAAATTTTACACAGAGAAAACAATCTAAGCAATACAAATAATAGATATAATCAATGCCAATATGAGATAATGATAAAAAGGGGTGGGAACAATTGGAGCTAAGGCAAATTAAATATTTTATTGAAGTTGCAAAGAGAGAGCATGTTACAGATGCAGCACATGCATTGCATGTAGCCCAATCTGCAGTAAGCAGACAAATATTTAACTTAGAGGCAGAGCTAGGTGTTGATTTATTCATTCGTGAAGGAAGGACAGTAAAGCTGACTCCAATTGGTCGAATCTTTCTCGAGCATATGGAACAAGCGATTCATGTGATTGACGACGCTACTCAAGTCATTGAAGAGTATACAGATCCAGAGCGGGGAACGATTCATATCGGTTTTCCAACTAGTATGGCTACATATATATTACCTACAGCAATATCCGCATTTCGGGAACGCTATCCACATGTTAAGTTTCAATTGCATCAAGGTTCGTATAATGAATTGAAGGAAGCAGTAGTTAAAGGAATTGTGAACATGGCGCTTCTTGGGCCTGTTCCGATGAATGAAAAAAAGCTGCACGGAACGATTTTGTTTACCGAGAAGATTGTTGCTTTATTACCTGCGAATCACCCTAAGGCAATAGCTTCTACTGTTTACTTGAACGATTTACGAGAGGATGGATTTGTTCTGTTTCCGGAGGGCTTTGTATTGCGAGATATAATTATTAACGGATGCCAGCAAATTGGATTTCAGCCAAAGATATCGTTTGAAGGTGAGGACATTGATGCAATTAAAGGACTTGTGTCGGCAGGTCTTGGAATTTCTTTGGTGCCAGAAATCACATTAGTGGATTGCTTACCGCGTGCAACGGTGAAAAAACAAATAATAGAGCCGAGTATAAGTAGAACGGTAGGAGTTATTATTCCAAAAGAACGCCAATTACTTCCGACGGAAAGGTTATTTTATACGTTTTTAAAGGAATTTTTTACGAGATTAGAGGAATTTCAATATTAATACGGGATGAATTCGGTACACCAAAGATCTTCGAAGATATACAGCTCCAGCTCGGGGATCAAAAGCTTGGAAAATTATTTATAATCGATGTACAGCCGTTAAACGAATTAATGCGTATCTTAAAAGAGTTCTTTCAATTAAACAATGTTCGTTCCAGAACAGGTAAACGAGCAAAAAATCATTTTGATATAGTCACCTTAATGTACAATGTATCTAAATTAGTTGCATAGCAACGCCAACTCGTCTGTGTGGAATCTGGATCGACGCAGACTTCTGCAGGAAAAGCAACAGCCGAAAATCGATTGAGTCACGTATTTGTGGGTGCTATTTTAAGAAGTTAAAAAACCTCTCTTTGTATTCGTTACTATTAGTATTGATTCCTACCGACCGCAGTAGATATACACTACGCTTTCTGTGGGCAGTGAAAATCAACGGTGTTATTCATGTGTATATCGTTCGAAGTAAAATTGATCACATATTATCTAGTTAGATTCGTGCATCTGTTCCCCCACAAACATTTTACTCATACCCGAAAATCCATTTTAAAAGTTTTGGGGTAACCTTTTAAAATTAGTTGAGGCGTTGCCTGCGGAAAGCGGACTGGATTCGGATGGAACACAGCAGACACCAATCTCGCTTTAAATTTTTAAGTGGATTTTAAAATGTTCTTTTGAGATTTTTTAAAAATGCCCATTATGAAATTGACTCGTCTAATTAAAAAACATCGATTTGCTCGATGCATGTGCTTATTTGAAAAGTAAGTGCGTTTGAGCATAAGTCGATTGTTTTTTTGCGCTTCTTTTTAACAATTTTTTCGAATTTAAAAAATCAATTATCGTTTATCTATGCTATACCTTTGTTTTCGGCAAACTTCGTAAAAATGGCCTGCTTAAATAATTTAATCTACTTGAAACCGCAGATGAACTATGCTAGGCTATATATACAATATCTTGATCACTAAATGGGATAAAACTACTATATGTAGTGATTTCGGCCATTTTTCCGGAGGGATGATCAAGGTGTACGCAAGTCAGGATTTAATACAAATTACATACCAATTAATGGACAGTTTAGCTATTATAGTATAGCAAACGACAACAAGATTTGCTATTACTTATTAAAAATACACAAAGGTGAAATCGAATCGATGGGATGGGAGGGTAGAAACTACTATTCTGTCGATTTTTTAAGCAAACAATTATAAATTATTTAATCTTTGGGAGGTTTTATTATGGTGACAAAAGCAGGAATGAAACAAACACATAAACTGGATGCCTTAATAGAAGAAGCGGTGAAAGGGTTAGGGCTTGAGACGGAGCAATATATTGAGAAAGCACATCGCACAGTTCCAGAAGACGCCTCTACGGATAAGCTTGTCGAAACACTCGTAAAAAATGCATTGGAAAATATTGATGAAGCAAGCCCTGCTTGGACATTTGTTGCTAGCCGTGTATATTTGCATGGTCTATATGAAAAAGCCGCCCAAAATAGAGGCTATGCTGCCGCTGAAAAATATGGTGACTTTTATCAATTGATTGATACGCTAACAACAAAGGGCATTTACTCTTCTCATATACTGGACAAATATACGAAGTCAGAAATTGATCACTTTGCAGAGCAAATTGACGCGGAACGAGATCGTTTATTTGATTATTTAGGCTTATACACGTTTGCTACGCGCTATTTGGCGACAGACCATGCAAAAAACACATTTGAATTGCCACAGGAACGTTGGATGATTATTGCAATGTATTTAATGCAAGATGAAGCAAAAACTAAGCGTACGGAATTAGTATTAGAGGCCTATTGGGCATTGAGCAATTTATATATGACGGTGGCTACACCAACGATGACAAATGCAGGAAAAACACATGGGCAATTATCGAGCTGTTTTATTGATACAGTAGATGATAGCTTGCAATCAATATATGACAGCAACACTGATATTGCGAAGTTATCAAAAAATGGTGGCGGCATTGGTGTGTACATGGGTAAAATTCGTGCACGAGGAAGCTCTATTAAGGGGTATAAAGGAATGTCAAGCGGTGTTGTGCCATGGATTAGACAGTTGAATAATACAGCTGTTAATGTCGATCAGCTTGGGACGAGAAAAGGAGCAATTGCTGTATATCTTGATATTTGGCACATGGACATTGAATCCTTCCTTGATCTTAAGTTGAATAATGGGGATGAGCGGATGCGCGCTCACGATATCTTCCTTGGTGTTTGTTTGCCTGATTATTTCATGGAGCAAGTGGAAAATCGTGGCGACTGGTATTTATTTGACCCACATGAAGTACGTCAAGTGATGGGATACTCACTTGAAGACTTTTATGATGAAGAAAGAGGAACGGGAACATGGCGGAAAAAGTATGAGGAATGTGTCCAATCGGATTTACTATCGAAGAAAAAAGTTCCAGCAATCGAGATTATGAAACGAATCTTAAAGTCACAGCTTGAATCGGGAACACCATTTATGTTCTATCGCGATGAAGTAAACCGTACGAATAATAACGAACACAATGGAATGATTTACTGCTCTAATCTTTGTACGGAAATTACACAAAACCAGTCACCAACTGAATTTATCGAAGAATATATTGAAAACGAAGATACAATTGTTAAGAAATATAAAACAGGAGACTATGTCGTTTGTAATTTAAGCTCCATTAACTTAGGTAAAGCAGTTCCAGACAATGTGCTTGATAGACTGCTTAAAGTTCAAGTGCGTATGCTTGATAACGTAATTGAAATCAACACATTGCCGATCAAACAAACACAATTAACAAATCAAAAATACCGTGCAATCGGATTGGGTACTTTCGGTTGGCACCATTTACTCGCTTTAAAAAATATAGAGTGGGAATCAGATGAAGCAGTAGCATATGCGGATGAACTATATGAAAAAATTGCCTATTTAACAATTAAAAATAGTATGGAATTAAGCAAGGAAAAAGGAAGCTATCCAGCGTTTGAGGGCAGCAAATGGCAAACGGGTGTATATTTTGAAAGCAAAGGGTATAAAGATGAAGCGTGGACAGAGTTGAAAGAAGCAGTTGCAGAGAACGGAATGCGTAATGGCTATTTAATGGCAGTTGCTCCAAACTCTTCAACGTCAATGATTGCTGGTTCAACTGCGAGTATCGATCCGATCTTCAAAGCGTTTTATAATGAAGAGAAAAAGGACTTTAAAATTCCGACTACAGCACCTGATTTGGATCATAGAACATATAACATTTATCGACGATCCGCATATATTGTTGATCAAAGATGGTCTGTTAAACAAAATGCAGCAAGACAAAAGCATGTGGATCAGAGTATTTCATTTAACTTATATGTTCCGAATACGATACGGGCATCCGTTCTACTCGATTTGCATATACAGGCATGGCGAGAAGGATTAAAGACAACATATTATGTACGTTCAACATCTAACGACATTGAGGAATGTGAGTGGTGTGAAAGTTGAATATTTTAATTGCGTATTTGTCGTATAGCGGAAACACGGAAGAGGTTGCAACGTTTATTCATAATCGTTTGATTGATGATGGACTTCATGTTGACATGCATGAAATTGGAATCGACCCGTTTGTTGATGTTTCCCGTTATGACTATCTCTTCCTCGGCACGTTTACGTGGGAGGAAGGTGCCACTCCGGACGAAGTAAAGGATTTCGTTCGGGAGGTTGGCTACAAGCCGGAGAATGTGGCCGTTTTTGGAACGGGTGATACACAGTTCGGTGGGGACGCCCTATTTTGTAAGGCAGCTGAAAAGTTAGCCATCTTTTACAACAGCAAATGGGAGCCTTTAAAAATTGAACAATCGCCGCGAGGCTATCAGGAACAGCGTATAGATTATTGGCTGGAAGGAGTGCTGCAAGATGTCAAAAGCTTTGCTTGAGAAAGCGAAAACATTAGACCCTCGCAACCCGAACAAATCGACAGGTTTATTTGGAGGTAAGTCGAGCGGAATATTAAATTGGAACGATATTGCTTATCCACATTGGTATAAGATGTACAAGCGTCTCGTTGGGAATTATTGGCAAGCTGACGAAGTAAGTATGGCAAGTGATGTAAAACAATTTCCAAACCTAACAAAAGAAGAACAAGATGCTTACTTGAAAATTATCGGTTTATTATCAACATTAGATGCACCACAAACACGAACAGCACTGCTATTATCATTATATGCGACCGACGCATCGGTGCAGTCCATTATGGCTGTTATCGCGCAGCAAGAAGCGGTGCATAATGAAAGTTATTCCTATGTTTTGTCATCGGTCGTTTCGCTTGGCGAACAAAATGAAGCTTTTAATCTTGGGAGAACGGATCCAGTTTTATTAAAGCGAAACCAGTATATAACCGAGCATTATAATGCATTTGTAGAAGAGCCGACAATAGAAAATATATTAAAAACAATGGTGTACACTGCCTTGTTAGAAGGTATGTTCTTTTATTCTGGCTTTGCATTTTTCTACAACCTAGCACGACATAATAAGATGGTAGGCACGTCAACGATGGTTAGCTATATAAACCGAGATGAACTGGAGCACGGTCGTTTTATTTCCGAATTGTTTCGCGCAACATTAGCTGAGAATCTAGAACACAATAATGCTGAATTGATCGATTGGGTTTATGATAGCTTTAAAACATCGGTAGAACTTGAGATTGAATGGTCCTCCTATGTGCTTGCAAACGTAGAAGGAATCGACCTAGAAGAAATGGCAGGCTACGTTAAATATCGTGCGAATAAAATGTTACGCATGATGGGCTTAAATGAAATTTATCCAGAACACGTGGAAAATCCAATGAAATGGATTCGTGCGTACGTCGATAATTTCGATGGGACGAAAACGGACTTTTTCGAGCAAAAATCAAGACAATATACAAAGACGAGTGATTTGAACGGCTTTGATGATTTGTAAGCTCAAGTCGCAGCAAAGCCCGATCCAATTAAAGTGGATCGGGCTTTTTATATAAGAGATTAATTTATACGTTAAATAACATATAAACAAACCAACTCGTACGTAGTTGATTTCCGAAACGAGAACCGACAAAAAAATGAATGGAGAGATAAAGATGGGGACTTGCAATATTGACCATTCGCTAGCAGACGTTCGTAAAAAGCTGAGCGACCAAAGTGAATTTCTTCCAGAACATATTACAAAACAGTGCCGTATCCTTTTGACAAACGAACCAGATCAATTGTTGTTAAATGAATTATTTCATTTATTGAAAAAATACGATTTAGCATCTGAGACGGAAAAACAGAAGCGCAATGAACAAATAGTACAATTAACAAACGCTTAATGAAAAAACAGTTTAGATTATCAACCAGGAAGGACAACAGCAATAATTGTTGCTGTGTGCTCAGATGGATTGTTTTCACTCCTTATTGCTTCATGTGAGTTGAGGAAATGACAGCCTGTGTATACTTCAGAATTCGCAAATTGATTGAAAATCATTCTTCCATAAAAGTATTTGCTGCTCCCATAGAAGTTGGTGCCCGTCCAATTCAATGTAATGCAATAAATAGAAGCACGTACAATCATCTAAATATCGATAATCGGGCTGTACAATATATGACGTTAGTGAAGAAAAATCACATTACTTTTTGGTAGGGAAATGTGAAGGGATTTCATTAACGTCATTTTTATTTTCTAATAGAAAACAAGTGAATTTCCTTGTAGAATAAAAGGCGTCAAAAACCATATCCAGGAGGAAAATCGCTTGTCAATCCGCTTATGGGTACAGAAGCTTACGAAGAATCAAAATTATGCTTTATTTCAAACGAAAACCTGTAGAAAAAAATACAATACAAAGCATAAACCATAAAAAACACACTCCAATCCCAATTAAACAGCGTTGAAGTGTGTGCAATAAGGCTATTCCCACTTTTAAAGCTGACTGGAACGGAAGTCGACGGACTCCTACGGAAATAGTATGAGCCCGAAGAACCCTGTAGCGACTCGGATAGAGGAGCTACAGCAGCGGAGGCCGTGCTCAT
This sequence comes from Virgibacillus sp. W0430, assembly GCF_051846935.1. Taxonomy (NCBI): domain Bacteria; kingdom Bacillati; phylum Bacillota; class Bacilli; order Caryophanales; family Bacillaceae; genus Virgibacillus; species Virgibacillus sp. W0430. Next base: position 171,956 of record NZ_JBPYCS010000002.1, on the reverse strand, counting down.
GGAAAGCAATCGTCTGTAGTGCAGGTCAGCGAAATTAGAGCGTAACCTTTCATGTTTTTGTTCTATTTATTAGGAGGTATTCCTCGACTTAAAATACATCACAAACGTTATTTGACAAATAACCGATAATCGTACGTGCTTTCGTCAACGTCTAGTATACAAGTTCATTTAACTCGATCGTTCTTTTTTTATAACAATAGGGCTTTGTTTCCTTTTGCGAAAAATTCGATGCATTCCTCTGCCGATATCTTCAAATAGCAAATATACAGAAGGAATTAATAGTAATGTGATGAAGGTTGCAAATAACAAGCCGGAAATAATGACGACAGCAAGGGGCGATTGGTACCCACTGGACGATCCGGTTGCTAACGCTAATGGGATCATCCCACCAACCGTAGTTAAAGTAGTCATGAATATTGGTCGAATTCGATCCTTCCCAGCATTTATAACAGCATCGTTTACAGAGATGCCATCATTTCTTAATTGTTTTATTCGATCGATTAGCAGAATCCCGTTGTTTAGCACGATACCAACTAACATAATAACACCTATTCCGGATATAACATTTAATTCTTTTTGTGTTAAAAACAAACCTATGATGACACCAGTCATTGTAAGCGGGACAATAGACAAAATAATAAATGGCTGTTTAACGCTATTAAATTGAATAGCAAGCACTACAAATACGAGAAACAACGAAATCGCTAGAATAACAATCATATCCTCTGCAGTTTGTTGCTGTTGCTCTAAATCGCCACTCACAGCAAGTGTGTATCCGCTTTTTACAGTGAAGTCTTGGATAAGTTTTTGGATATCTCGATTGATTGTCCCCATATCTTTTCCTTCAAAATCAGCTGTCACTTTAATAAAACGTTCGCCATCTTCTCGATCAATCTGTGTCGGAGTAGTTTGTTTAACGATACGAACATACGTTGACAGCTTTTCTTCCCCATACGGTGTTTCAATTTTGTAATTCAATAAATCGCGTTTATTCTCAATAGAACTATCATTTTTTACATAAATAGGGGTAATATTCCCTTGTTGCACGAGTTCACCGGCTGGCATTTTGGCAAATAGAGTTCGTACGTTCTGTTGAATAAAACGAGCAGTTAGTTCGTCTTCTTCTATCTTTTCCTCGTTTAATTCAACGACAAATTCGTCCATTACTTTATTTCCTTCAATAGTAGTAGAAACAATACCATCGACTTGCTTTAATTGATTGGAAAAGTCATTTGCAATGTCAGTTAGTTCATTGAAACTTTCACCGTGGATGGTAATTTCGACTGGGAAGTCCGATGTACCTTCCACAGAAGACATTACATTTGCGATAGGAAAATCGGCTTCAAGTTCACGGATTTTCCGCAATATTTCCTCATTTATTTCATCCTGCTCACGGGTCTTCTCTTTTTCTGGTGTCATATTAACAAGCGTTATGAGCATCTCTACATTATCAATCGTAATGTTGCGATCGATATCTTGAATCGTCTCCAATTGCTCATTAATTTTTTTAGCAACTAACTCTCGTTCAGATGGTGTCGTCCCTGGCTCGAATTGTACAATGACTTCAGCATAACGATTAAGAATATCCGGTAATATAGTCATAGGTACCTTTGTTAAGAGGAAAAAAGAACTAATAAACAGAACTAGAAACAGACTTATAATACTAAGGCGCCGTCGTTTTTTCTTAGTAACCCATGTAAGTGTACGGCCGTACTGATCAATAACGCTTTTTTTCGTTTTTGTTTTTCGCTTCCTAACCTTTAAAAAGTTTTCAGATAAAACAGGAATCCATGTGAAGGAAACAAGCACAGAGCTTAGGAGCGTTATTGTAATAACAATCGCTAATATAAATACTGTTTTTCCAATGTCGTCATCTAAAATTCCAATTGGTAAAAAAACGACAATCGTTGTTAACATGGAAGCAAATACAGCAGTTGCTACTTCTTTTGTACCGCTAATAACGGCTGCTTTGTTGTTAAGTCCTAGCTCTTTCTTTTTATAAATAGATTCAAGCACAACGATGGAAGCATCCACCATCATTCCAATTCCTAATCCTAGTCCAATTAAGCTGGCTAGATTTAAACTGTAATCAAAAAGACGTAGCATTAATACGGTAAGTAAAATAGAAGCTGGAATGGAAAGTGCAACAATAAATGTAGCACGAATATTTCGTAAGAATAGTAATAATACGACAATAGCGATAATCGCACCAATAAGGATATTGTCTGTCATTCCAGCAATTGCATTTTCAACGTAGTCGGCTTGTGCGACAATTTCCTCTATTTTGACGTTACCGAGCAAGCCTTCGTTATTTATATTTTTTATTTCATTACGTACGGCTTCAGCCATTTCAATTTGAGTAACATCATTTACACGTCCAATTTGTACTAAAATAAAATCAGAGCTGCCATTTTTCCAAGCTATATCATTTTGTTCGCTGGTCTTTTCTTCAATCGTTGCTATGTCACTTAATTGTAGAAGACCACTATGTGAAGGGAGGGATATGGTACGTATATCTTCGATTGTTGAAAATGCAGTATGCCAACGTAGGGATGGAGAGTTTTTTTCGTTCGTTAATTCTCCAATTGATTCATTTATACGTGCTTCATTAATTGCTTGTATAACAGATTCTTGCTCAATCCCAGTCTCTTTCAACTTCTTTGAGTTTAATTCTACTACGATTTCTCGCTCGCTGACGCCTGCTAGTAAAGCTTCACGTACTTCTGGTAGAGCTTCTAATCGTGGCTTAATCACCTGTTGGGCCACATCCGTCATTTCTTCTTTGCTAGCTCCAGAAATGTCCATATAAAATTCAAATGGCTGATCGGTAGAAAATTGCATTACATAAATGTCTTTTACTCCGTAAAGATCATCGCGTAAGCCATAAACCGTTGTTTCTATATCTTTTGTAATGGCATGCCCATTTCCTTTTTCCATTGATATGTAAAACGTACTATTTCCGATCGATGACGTAGACCGGTATCTCTCCACTCCCTTTAAACTTCCGATCGATTGTTCTATTGGTTTACTGATAAATTGTTCGACATCTGCTGCGGGCATATCCTCTGTTTCGATCATAATCAATGCTTGGTCGAATGAAATTGGCGGAAATAATTCCTTGTCAAGCTTCGTAAACCCGTAAAATCCGAAGACAAAAATGAATGATATAAATAATCCAACAATGACCTTTCTTTTTAATAAAAACGATAGCATAGGCATAACACTCCTTTTCTTAACATTCATTTAATTAGTTGATTACTTATGTGACTAACCATATAGGTGGATGGGTAATTTGTCAATACGAACAGAATTAGTTGTCCTGCGGGAAGAAAGAGATCGATGAGACCCTACAGCGCATAGCAAGCGGAGGCTCACTATTCGCCCACGGAAAGCGTGTATATTCCATGAGCAAAAATGTTAAAAAATCACACCCTCTACAATGATTTTTTGGATATCCAAAATTAGGTATAAATAATTAATGTTAGGAAATGGATGGGAATGATCACGGATACACTTCGTTACGTATTCATCATAAGCTAGACAGGTGGATGATGTAATGAACTAAAGGAGTATTTTATGTACATCGGGAGGCGTAGAAGCGGACTAAACTATGGGAAGGTTCATCTTTATTGTACATAATGCGTTTCATTGCATAAATTTGTATAACGCTCTATAAGCTAACAAGCGACATACACGAGACTGTTCGCTAGTAGATATGTGCTATTTTTTTCAGCAAAAGAACAATTACAGTCTCGATTTATAGGATGATTCTGTATGTCAATTAGCAATTCATTCAGAATGTTGGACGCATAAAGTGAAATTGTTTCTAATTTACTATCTTCCTGCACTATGTGTTCTTTTATTTGTTGTTGGTTAGCAAGCGTGTAATGGCTTCTTCTAAGCTGATCCCGGTGCGGTTACTCCATGGTAACCCACCTTTTTCCAAATGCAATTCTGTAGCTTCCGGTTGATTGGATAAAATCCGGTTGTCAATACGCGCGATTTCCCCTGGAACCGATGCAGAAGGAACCTCATCATGGAACCAATAATACTGATAGCCTTCGGTTAATGTTTCCTTCTCAAACATACCGAGTGACTTTCCATCGTTTAAAACGATAATATAGTCAGCGAGCTTTTTGATATCCTCAGATTGGTGGGTTGCTAAAATAATTGAACGTTCTCCTTGCTCCATCCAGTTAACGAGCAAGTCGATTATTGCCCTTTTTGATGGAATATCAAGAAAAGAAGTCGGTTCATCTAAAATAAGTAATTCTGTATTTCTTGCAATTGCTAAAGCAAGCATTAGTTTCTGTTGAGCCCCTTGAGACATCTTGCTGAACCGCTTTGTTAGCGATATATCGAGCTGCTGAACGATTTTTCTGAATGAAGCTTCATCCCAATTAGGATACCAGCGGGAAATAAGATCTCTTAATGCTTCACCGGTAAACGTGTTAAAACCAACTGTAGTTTGAGCTAGATAAGTGACGTGTTTTTTCCAGCTTTCATCCGAACCACTCACTTGCTTATCAAAAAGAACGATAGTACCTGTGTCTTGTTTTGCAAGGTTTATAAGTAATTTAAGCAGTGTACTTTTTCCAGAGCCATTGCTGCCTACTAAAGCAGTAATTGTACCTGGTTCGATAACGAAATCAATTGGACCAAGTTCAAACGAATCAATTTTTTTCTGTACATTTTCTACGGACACCCATTTTTTCATAATAATCTCCTTTCTGTTTGTTGGAAAGCTAATCGTTTATTTTTTTATTGAGCACGCCATAAAAGATTCCTTCCAGCTGTTCTATTGTGTAGTCGTAATGTAAGGCAGTATCAATCGCTTGTTCAAACGCCTTTTGTATTGAAGTCATTTTTACTTTTTCTTTTAACTCAGCGTTCACTTCTGCTACAAATGTTCCCTTACCTTGTATCGTTTTGATAAATCTTTTCGCTTCCAAATTTTGATATACTCTTCGTGTTGTAATGATACTAATCTCCAAGTCCTTGGACAGGCTGCGGATGGAAGGTAAAGCAGTTCCTGCATCTAGCTGTCCACTAGCAATTAAAGCTTCTAATTGTTGCTCAATTTGATGGTAGATTGGTTCTCTTGAATCTTTAGATAATCGGATGGGCAGTTTCACGCTTGGCTTGCCTCCTTAAGTATTACAAATAATCTTGTGCATTCATTTTCTTCTCTTTTAGACGCAGCAAGTAGATGCTTGCGCCTAAGCTCACTACAATTGAAAGTATGATTACACTGAGTGGATGTTGTTCGGAAGCAATCATCGTCAAGTAAACAAGCCCGTTTTCTTCATGAAAAAACTGTAACCCCCCATATAAAATAGGAGCGAATATAAAGACGAAAAAGAGTACTTGAAGGATAAAGTTCGAACCAGCTTCAAGCTTTCTATGCCAACTTGAAAAAATGACACTTGTGCAGATCCATAAAATAGAAAAAGCGGCATAGCCCAAAGGCGACAGCAATACCCGCAATTCTGGTACAGTGATGTACAAAATAAGCAATAGTAAAAAATTATATGGGATGGATATCATTAGGCTGGCAAGCAAGCGTGCTTTCGTAATAAGTTGTTTCGAGATTGCGAGTTGTTGCAATGCTATTAAATATGGACTTACCCACGTATCGACATGTGATTTTTGTCGTTGGAATTCTTTTGGCTGTGCAATACGAGCACCTAAACCGAAGAAAATAATAAAGTATACATCAATAGCAGCCGCTGAATGCATGTCGCTTAAATAAGAAGGCATGGAAGTTATAATAAATAAAAGAAATAAGGATAAAAAGCCTATAAGTAAAAGGACATTGCTACTATATTGTCTTACTTCTACGAATGCTAATGAGAGTACTTGCTTCCCAAAATCCACTTTAAAAAACTCCTTTACTACCTTTACTAAATGTAATTTGAACGTGATTTGTATATGAGCGTTAGTATGAATAAAGCATCAATCTGTTATAGCCTCTTAGCTGTTCCAATCGAGAGCTAAACAAAGCAAGATGGCGCTTCATTATGTACTATAAATAATCAAATGAAGCCATCTTTTTTTGCATGCGCTTTGACCACGTAAACCAACCAAGTATAGCGAGTAATGAAGAACAAATGATAACTTGTACTGGATACTTAATCGAAACGAACATCGTCCAATTTACAAGTCCATTCGGATACAGCTTATAAAAAGAAAAGATAAATACGATGAAGAAAATCGGGCCAAGCAAAAAAAGTGAAAGCAAAATTGTCTTTATTAAGTCCGATCCTGCTTCGGTAATTAGCTGCATTCCTCCGATATAAATGCTAAAACAAATCCAGAAAAAGCAGAATACAGCATATTGACTCCCCGTCATTTCTGTTCGTAAGGCAGGAATTAAAATATATAAAATGACGAGAAACGAAATGTGAAACGGTATCGATAGGATCGCAAATGTTAAGAAACGATATGTTGATAGGATCTCCCTTCGGATTGGAAGCTGATTTAATGCGATTAAAAAGTAGGAAGCATAACGGCTATTTCCTAGCTTTTGCTCTCTGAACTCTTTCGGTCGAGCCCATTGTGAAACGATAGAAAAAAATAAGATGAAGAAGATGTCCATCCCCATTGATGGCTCCTCCATATATTCGGGCAAGGAAAGGCTAACAAGCAGGAGCGAAATCAATAATATGCCGATTAATAAAAGAATCGTAAGCGGCGAATGTTTTAATTCAAATTTAACGAGCCAGAATGCTTGCTTCATTTTTCCAATAGTGAACCCCTCCCTCTACTAAGTCGCTTTAACAACTCGTAGTCGTAAAGTTAATTTTGCTACGTATATAACGTAATGACTGTATATGTGTGTATGTCTATATATACAGTATAAGATAGATGTTGCCTTGTCAATGCTTTAATAAGTTTTTTAATGAAGCAGAGGGAAATGATTAAAGCAACGACAAAAATGTTTACTTTTTTACAAATATGTAAATGTTGAAGGGAGAAAGGTCTAAATAGAGCGAAAGGAGAGAGATGAGTTGAAATTTAGATTAATGAAGCTGTTCATCCTTCCATTATCCATAGCAATAATGGCGAGCGGGTGCGGAAATATGGATGATAACGCACCAGAACAGGAAAAGGCAGACGAAGCAATAGAAGTAGATAAAGGTATTGAAACAGAAGGTGGAGGGAATCAAACCGTAACCGTAGAGTTAAAAAACACAGATGGAGCAACCGTAGGAACGGCAGTAGTAGAAGCAGAAAATGAAGGTGTTAAAATATCCTTGCGTGCCGATCACTTAACTCCTGGGGTGCATGGCTTCCATATTCATGAAAAAGGAATCTGTGAGTCGCCAGACTTTAAGTCTGCCGGTGGGCATTTTAATCCTACCGACAAAAAGCATGGGTTTGATCATGAAGCCGGGCCACATGCGGGAGATATGCCGAACATAACTGTGAAAGAAGGTGGCACAGTAGAAGAGGAAATTGTAAATGAGTTTGTAACATTGGAAAAGGGTAAGGAAAATACACTGTTTAGTGATGAAGGAACAGCATTAATTATCCACTCTAAAGCCGATGATTATATTTCACAACCAGCAGGGAATGCCGGAGATCGAATTGTATGCGGCGTAATTAGTGATCCAAAATAAGCGTATCAAAGAGCGCGCTATTGTCCCCGGAATACTCCGGGGTATTCTTTTGCAAGATTAACGAAGTAAGTGTGTTGCTTCAAGTAGTTCCTCATAAACAGATTGATGTTAAACCCTCTTTTATTCATGTATAATAAATTTCGAGTACCGAAAGAAGGGATTATTACTCATGAGAACAAAATCAGCTTCACAAATGAAACCAAGTACAAATGATGGGAAGATTTGGACGCGGGATTTTTTGCTCATTTGCAGCGCTAATTTTTTTATTTTTCTCGGTTTTCAAATGACTCTGCCTACGCTTCCGTTGTTCGTGAAGGAATTAGGCGGAAGTGACCAATTAATAGGCATTATTGTTGGAATATTCACCTTTTCAGCACTCATCTTCCGACCGTACGCTGGGCATGCATTGGACTCAAAAGGCAGGCAAGTTGTGTATATGATTGGGTTAAGCTTATTTGTACTGTCGGTTGGTTCGTTTGCATTTGCTACAAGCATTGGCTTTTTACTTATGATGCGAATCGTCCAAGGGATTGGATGGGGGTTTTCGACGACAGCAACCGGTACGATTGCGACAGATTTGATTCCACCAAATAAACGTGGAGAAGGAATGGGCTATTTTGGTTTGTCCGGCAATTTAGCATTGGCAATTGGGCCAACGCTTGGGTTAACGCTCGTAGGAAAAATCTCCTTTTTGCAATTATACTTAATATGTGCCGTACTTGGCTTTGTCGCTTTTTTATTGTCCATTGTTATTCGATATAAAAAGGTCGAGCAATCTCCATATAAAACAACTACGTTAAAATTTGATATATTCGAAAGAAGTGCAATAGAGCCGGCGGTACTCCTGTTTTTTATTACCGTAACATTTGGAGGAATCGCTTCCTTTTTGCCACTATATGCAGAAGAAAAGGGCATTGATGGCATCGAGTTATATTTTATGTGTTTTGCCATCTTTTTAATGATTTCACGTACATTTGCTGGACAGATTTATGATCGTGTCGGACATGTTTATGTTTTTCCGCCCGGAGCAGTCTTTATCTTTATTGCGATGCTATTGCTCGCTTGGTTGCCGAGCACTGCTGTCATGTTGCTTGCTGCTGGCCTTTATGGTCTCGGCTTTGGAACCTTACAGCCTGCATTACAAGCATGGGCCGTAGACAAAGCGCCAAATAATCGGAAGGGAATGGCAAATGCTACGTTTTTTTCATTTTTTGATTTAGGTGTAGGAATCGGTGCAATTGTCTTTGGACAGCTTGCCTTTATGTATACCTATCAAGTGATTTACATTACTGCTGCTGGTTCTGTAGTAATGTCGCTCGCTTTTTACATCTATGCTTTAATGAAATCGAAAAGAAACAATGCATCTCTTTAAAATACATTTTAAGCCGAACCGTTTCACAAATAGCTGGCATTCCGTTAAAATAGTATATTAAACAAATTGTAGAAAGTAGGGTATTTCGTTTTGAAAACGATACATGAGGCAAGTATACAGAATATGTTTCCATCGCTTATTTATAAACGTGGATTGGCTTATTATAATAACGATCAAGTAAGTGATTTACTGTTCGATATTAATTATGATGTATGGACGGCGACTGTTCATGGAACAGATACGTATTTTGTAGAAATTAATATGGCCAATTTCCATAATGGAACAATAAAAGCCTATTGTGATTGCCCAGCATTTGACACGTATGGTTCATGTAAGCATATCGTTGCAGTACTAATCGGTATAGCTAAGCGATCAGACACTGTAGAACCAGCGTTCAGCTACCAGACAACGAATCATTTTATGCAAGCTATTACAGCTGCAGCCGATCAAAGGGATGTAGATGATGTTTTAACAAATAAAGTACCGATGCAAGTGGAGTACCATTGTAAATGGACGTACGATGAAACAATATTAATTGAATTGAAAACAGGTGTCAACAGGTGCTATGTTATTCGTGATATTGAACATTTTTTAAAAAATGTTATGGAAGGTAGAGAGTTTTACTTTACAAAAAAATTCACATATCTTCCTGAGAGTCATTTTTTTTTACAACAGGATATGGACATATTAGAATTACTTTACTCTTTTATTCGCAATGAACGTATTTACAGAAATTCGCATTCGCTTCCAGCTTTTTATGAAAAAAAGCATGGCGAACGGTATATCGTTGTTCCGCCGATGTTTGTTCGCCAGCTTCTTGAGAAATTGGTTGAACGGAACGTAAAGGTAGAGGTGGATGACAACACATATGCAGCAATTGAAATAGAAAAAGATACATTGCCGTTTCAATTCTCCTTAGCAAAAAGTACGAATGATGAATTATTGCTTGAGATGAACGATGTAAGCGGAATGTACATGAAAGATTACGAGCTGTTATTTTCGGAAGGTGTTTTTTACTTTCCAAGGAGGGAGCAGCTACCTGTATTGGAGCAAATGGCAAAGCTCGGAATGAAAGATCATAAGCTACCGATTTTAAAAAATCAAGCCGATGTCTTTTTGTCTGAAGTGCTGCCACTGCTTAATGAAGCTGGTGATGTACACATTAAGGAAGAAGTGGCGGACGAAATCATTCATTTCCCATTACGTGCCAAGCTTTATTTAGATTTAAAGGAAAATATGATTGTCGGAGATCTCCAGTATCATTATGGGAACTATGAAATTGATCCGTTTACTGGGAATGTTGATAAAGATGTCATGATAATTCATGATACAAAAAAAGAAAATTATATTATGCATTTAATCGAGCATGCAAACTTTCATTATAACGGCACGGAGCTTTATATTGAAGCTGATGAAGAACAGTTGTATGAGTTTTTATATACGATAATTCCGATGCTGGATGAACATGTCGAGTTATTTTTAACCGCTGGACTCCAAGCATTATATGTGGAACACGAACCTGAACCTCAAACACGGGTAAGGGTGGAATCCGCTTCAAACTTATTAGAAATTGGCTTTGATATTGCTGGTGTAAACGACGAGGAAGTAAATGAAATGCTACAGGCTGTCATTGAAAAAAAGAGATATTACCGGCTCAATAGCGGAGCAATTGTATCATTAGAAAGTGAAGGATTTACGTCGTTGAAGCAATTTTTTACGGATTTGGATGTAGAACGTCGAGATCTGGATAACGGCTCGATACAAATGCTTGTTTATCGAAGTACACAAGTTGATGCGTTAATTGATACACCTAAAAAGTACGATGCTTCCTTTCGTAACCTATTGCATCAATTGAAGTCTCCAGAAGAACAAACGTATCCGATCCCTGAGAATCTCAATGCGTCGTTGCGAAGTTATCAGCAAGCAGGGTATCAGTGGTTTAAATCGTTAAGTGCGTATCACTTAGGAGGAATATTAGCAGATGATATGGGGTTAGGGAAAACATTGCAAAGTATTGCTTACATGGTTTCTGAGCCAAGCGAAAATCCACATCTTGTTATCGCACCGTCCTCTGTGTTGTACAATTGGAAAAACGAATGTCGAAAATTTGCGCCTCATTTGGAGGTTGTCGTTTTATCTGGCACACCAGAGGAACGTAAAAATCGTATTGAAGCAAGTAAGTCAGCCGACATATGGATAACGTCCTATGCTATGGTACGTCAAGATATTGAACAGTATCGTGAAGTTACATTTCAAACATTAATTTTAGATGAAGCACAATATATTAAAAATTATGCAACGAAGACATCGCGTGCGGTTCGAGAAGTTCAGGCGCATCGCCGATTTGCACTGAGCGGCACACCAATTGAAAATTCAATTGACGAACTGTGGGCTATTTTCCAAGTTGTTTTGCCAGGCCTCATGCCAAATCAACGGAAATTTAAGCAATTAGCACATGAAAAAATTGCATCAATTACGAAGCCTTTTATATTACGAAGACTAAAAGAAGAAGTATTGAAGGAGCTACCGGAAAAGATTGAGTCGGTTCACGTATCGGAGCTTACGGAAGACCAGAAAAATCTGTACGTTGGGTATTTGCGGCAGTTACAGCAAGAGGCGGCGGAATCGATAAAAGAAGCCGGATTTAACCAAAACAGAATGAAGATATTAGCAGGGTTGACGCGATTGAGGCAAATATGTTGTCATCCGTCGTTATTTATCGAAAACTACGCTGGTAAATCGGGAAAACTGGAGCAACTAATGGATACCATCCAAAATTCTATCGAGAATGGAAAGCGAATGCTTATATTTTCTCAGTTTACGAGTATGCATGAAATAATGATTGCGAAATTAAAGCAACTGAACATTGATTATTTTTATTTACATGGTGGTACACCTTCGGAAGAAAGAGTTCAAATGAGTGAGCGTTTCAACAACGGAGAGAAAAGTGTGTTTTTAATTTCATTACGTGCTGGGGGTACAGGATTAAACTTAACCGGAGCAGATACGGTTATTTTATATGATTTATGGTGGAATCCTGCGGTGGAAGATCAGGCAACTGGAAGAGCACATCGATTTGGTCAGAAGAACGTAGTGCACGTTATTCGATTTATTACGGAAGGAACCATTGAAGAAAAAATATATCAATTACAGCAAAAAAAGCGTGAATTGATTGACCAAGTGATTCAACCAGGAGAGACGATGTTATCGAGTCTTTCAGAAGAAGATGTACGTGAATTGTTGAGTATATAGAGCTTGCACAATGAGATTCATACTTACTGTAGAATTTCCTGAAGGGTACTTGGAAAATAATGGCGAACTTCACTAATACCAATACCACCTATTATAGAACCAATATAAAAAACTTAAAAAAGTAGTATAATATTTTTAATTAAGAGCTGAATGGAGTTTCCATTCAGCTTTATTTTTAGCCGAATTAAGGAGCATTAACTTTTACAGTATGTTAAATTTGTTTTTTTACAGTTGACATAATGTAAATTAGTTGTTGAGATAGATGTGTAATAATACTAATAATTTAAATAATATTGACATTTTGACAAAATAATTGTACGATTCGTTAAGTGAATAAACGTTTTGTGTATGTTCTACTAAAAGGAGGTAAGTAAAAGGTGAAAGACACGTACCAGCTGAAGGTAAGTGATGTTTTTGATCGTACGTATTTCCATAATACAGAAGTAGTGGCAGGTAAAGGTGGTTTAAATGAATGTATTCGTTGGGTGCATATATTGGAAATAACCGAAATTGGGCACTTGTTAAATGGCCATGAGCTTATTTTAACAACCGGAGTTGGGTGGCAGGAGAATGAAAAGTTAAGCTTGTCCTTTTTGAAGCAATTAATTGATAAGAAAGCTTCAGGCCTTTGCGTGGAATTAGGTACATATATAAAAGAAATACCTAAAGATATGATTGAAATGGCCAACAGATATAATTTTCCAATTATTTCGTTTAAGGAGGAAGTTCGTTTTATTGATATAACTCAGGATTTGAATGGACTATTAATGGAAGTACATAATCAAATGATCGTAAAATTGGAAGCGATTTCAAATCAATTTAACCGATTACTACTAAATACAAATGGTTTTCAAAAAATTTTGCGTTTATTGCATCAATCTTTAAATGTTCAAGTAATTTATCAGCCGATCGAAAATGAACCCATATTTTACCCTCCTATTAAAAATCATAAAATTAAAGAAATACAAAAACGAATAAAAGCAGCTAAGCCTCAGAGCGTAGTCAATACAACAGCTACAAGTGCCTTAAAGCCGGTTGAAGCACTTGGTAACAAATTCGCCGATTTAATTATTTTATCAACTGAATCAGATTTAACAGAGCTTGATTATTTGGTTCTGGACCGAGCAGCAACAGCGTTGTCCCAAGATCAGTTACGACTACTGTACGTAGAAGAAAAGAAAAAGCATGAAAAGAACCAATGGGTGATGGATTGGTTGCATGGGAAGCACAGCGAAGAAGAAGTCGAACAATACTTTTCCCATCTTGATTCTCCCATGAATAGTAACGGTTGTACTGTGTGTATATGTGAGCTTGATTTAGACCCACAAGAAATAGACTTTACGTATTATATTATGGTTTTTCGAATGATTTTTGAACAAAAGGGATATTATCCACTAGTTTCTTATGAGCGCAACCTAATATTGTTTGCTCTCGTAAATAAAAGGAATAGAACTGATTGGAAGAATCGATTAACTGAAGCAATTGAACTAGTAAAGGATACGGATTTAATAAAAGGTAGAAAGGAAGGAAAAGTGAGGTTCGGAGTTGGTAAGTTGTATGAATCCAATCAGATTCAAAGCAGTTATAAAAATGCTCAAGAAACGCTGTATGTTCAAAAAAAGATGAGAACTACGACTATGTTTTATGACGATTTATACGTGCATCGTTTGTTTCTAAATATAAACCAGCAAAAAGACTTACAGGGATTTATAGAAGATTACTTAGGTCCGCTACTTGAAAATGATAGTGCAAAAAACGGTGAATTACTAGAAACGCTAAGGGTTTTACTGGATGTCAATGGATCACGAAAAGATGCGGCAGATCGCTTATTTATTGTTAGGCAAACATTGTATCACCGAATCGATAAACTAAAGGAATTGCTCGGTGACGACTTTATGGATGGAGAAAAACGACTTGCATTAGAATTGGCAATATATGCTAGGGAGTTTTTAAATTGAGTAGTGTGTAACCGAGATTTTGTACAATGTGTAAAATACAAAAACAAATATCAAGGTAAAATGTCTAATGATTAAATAACTATTTTCTTTATAATCATAAATATCAACGGACACATTGCTAAAATTCTCCTATATTGATAGTGATGGCATTCAAGAATTTTTCCAAGCAAAGTTCTTAGGAGAAAATAATAATGGAGGGAATAGAATGAGAGCGCTTACTAAGTGGTTAAGTTCTACTAATATAAGCAAGCTTTATATAAATGGTGAATGGATAGATTCAGTTAAGAATGAAACTATGCCAGTAATAAATCCGGCTACTAACGAAACGATTGCTAAAGTTGGAGTTGCGAGGAAAGAAGATGTAGAAAAAGCAATCGTTGCAGCAAGAAATGCATTTGATAATGGAGATTGGAAAACGTTTACTGCTTTTCAAAGGTCAGAATTGTTACAAAAAACAGCTAAAAAAATTGAAGAGAACGTGGAGGAATTAGCGAAATTAGAAACATTAAATAATGGTAAAACATTACATGAAGCACGTGGTGATATGGAGGCTGCTGCGGATACATTTCGTTATTACGCTTCAATTATAATGGCTCCAATGGGTGAAACACTCCAAGTGGAAGAACCACTTATTTCAAAGGTTGTTAGAGAACCGATTGGAGTATGTGGTCAAATTATACCTTGGAACTATCCGCTTTTAATGGCCGCCTGGAAATTAGCGCCGGCTATTGCAGCAGGAAATACGTGTGTTTTAAAGCCATCCGAGTTAACGCCTTTAACAGCTATACGGCTTTTTGAAATGATCGAAGAAATCGGATTTCCATCTGGCGTAGTTAATTTAATAAATGGAACAGGAGTAGATACCGGACAACCATTAGTCGAAAGTCATTTGGTTGATAAAATTGCATTTACCGGTGGCACGGAAACAGGAAAAAGAATAATGCAAAACTCTGTATGCAATTTAAAAAGAGTATCACTCGAATTAGGTGGAAAATCTCCCAATATTGTTTTCGCGGATGCAGATTATGAGACTGCTTTAGATCATGCGTCATTTGCGATCTTTAATAATTCTGGTCAAGTATGCTCAGCTGGTTCACGTTTATTAGTAGAAAAAAGTATATACAAAAATTTTGTTAAAGATTTAGTCAAAGTAACTGAAAAAATAAGAGTAGGTAGTGGCTTTGATGAAGAGACACAAATGGGTCCACTTATAAGTAAAAACCATCTAGAAAAAGTGAGAAGTTATATTGAACTAGGTAAAAAGGAAGCGACATTAGTATGTGGAGGAAACAAAGTTACTAACGACAAGTTGAGCAACGGTAACTTTATAGAACCGACCATTTTTATGGACGTTGATCCGAAAGCAACAATTGCACAAGAGGAAATTTTTGGACCTGTTCTATCTGTTATTCCATTTGAGTCAGAAGAAGAAGCGTTACAAATTGCTAATGATTCACCTTATGGCTTGGCAGCTGGAATTTTTACAAATGATGTAGCGAAAGCAGAACGAATGTCTAGGAAACTACGAGTTGGTGTAACTTGGATTAACACATACGAACAAAATTTAATTGAAGGTCCTTGGGGGGGTTATAAAGCGAGTGGTATTGGTAGGGAACTAGGCACATATGGTTTAGATGAATATACAGAAGTAAAGCAAATGATTAATACTTTAAATGTTGCGCCAACAGGTTGGTTTTCTAATTAATAGAGTTATAGAATTGATCAAGAACTAGCATAGGAGGAATTATGATGGAAAAAGTTGTTGTATTAGGTGCTACCGGAACAATTGGAAGTGTTATTGTTAAGGATTTAGTAGGAAGTGGCGTCGATGTGATCGCAGCAGACTTAGAACAGTCCAAGTTAGAAGAATTAAAAAAGTGGTCAGAAGAAAAAATCGAAGTTAAAACGTTAAATATTAAAGATGAGCGTGCAACAATAGACCTTCTAAAACAAGGGAAAGTATGTGTAAACGCTACGAATTACATATTTAACATTAACGTTATGAAAGCATCTGCTGCTGCAGGAGTTAGTGTTCTTGATTTAGGAGGATTGTTTAACCGTACGAAAGAACAATTGAAGCTCGACGAAGAAATGAAAGATGCAAATGTATTGTCCATAGTTGGGATGGGATCTGATCCAGGAGTTTCAAATGTATTTAGCCGATATGGTGTGGAGTATCTGGATGGTGCAGAAGAGATACATGTCAGATATGGGTCTACAACTTCTGGAGCAACATTTACATTTGCTATTGATACAATTATTGATGAATTTATTAATCCAGCATTGGTTGTAAAAGACGGCGATTTACAGGAGATACCGCCACTAGGTGATGAAGAACTAACTGTGTTTCATGATGATATTGGCGCACAACAAACCTATTCAATTATTCATTCCGAGCTTGCAACTTTCCCAACGAGCTTTCCAAATGTTAAGCATATAACATACAAAGATTCATGGGATCCGAATACAATTGAAAAAATTAAAACTTTAATATTACTAGGATTATTAGATGAAAATTCTTATGAAATTAGAGGAGAAACTATTATCCCACGTCGACAAACGGTTTCGATGATGCAAACAGTTCTTGGCGCAAAAGAAAAGCCGAATTGGGGTAAAGATGCACTTCTAGTTGAAGTAAAAGGGGTAAAAAATGGGAATAAAGCTTCTGTTAAATTAGAAATGATCACTGGCTATCAACCTGAATGGAATGCAAGCCCAACTCAATATGCTACCGCTGTACCTGCATCCATTGTAGCGCAAATGCTTTTAAATGAAGAGATCACTGAAAAAGGTGTTAAACCTCCTGAACAATGTGTGGATGCTAATACATTTATTTCTTACTTAAAGCAAAAGAACGTAAAAGTAAATATTACGTATACAGAAACGGAAGTATAACAACTCAATTTATCTTCATTAGAATAACGGCAAGTGCATTGACGATACAACAGAACGGTGTGCCAAGCCGTTATTCTAATGACTAGTTTTATAGTAGATATATGAAGATATATAGGACACTTTGTAAAAAAATATAAAAATGATGTTACTAATTGACTAATGATTATTATTTGTTTAGCAGATAAAATATAAGCATTCTCTTCATTTTATTAAAGTAAGGAAACAAAAATTAATGAGTAAGGCATTTTCAATATGAAAGCGATTGCATTAATTTCACTCTAATCGAAAGGGGTGTTGCTTCAACCTTTATTGAAATTTAATTCTTAAAGATTTTAATGAAACAGATTTTAATATTAAAAAGGGGAGATTATTATGGGGACAACACTTCTTAAAAATTTTATTGATGGAAAATGGCAAAAATCTTCAAGTGAAAATATGCAAACAGTAAAATCACCAGTTACTGGGGAAGAATTGTACAAAGCACCAGATGCAACAAAACAAGAAATTGATGCAGCTGTTGCTGCTGCACGAAAAGCACAAGGGCCGTGGGCTGCTAAAACTGCGTGGGAACGTGCTGAGATCTGTCATCAAATTGCAGATGCAATTGATAAGCATGCAGAGAGAATAGCTAGAATTTTAACTGAGGAACAAGGTAAACCATATACTCACGAGGCAATTCCTGGATTAGAAGAAACTGCTGTAAACTTTAGAATAGCAGCGGAGGATGTAAAAAGACAAGAAACAGCAATTATACCATCAATGGATAAGAACAAGCGTATATTAACTTTTCGTGAGGCACATGGCGTTTATGCGTGTATTATTCCTTGGAACTTTCCAACGCTTATGTTGTCAGAATTTATGGGACCTGCAATTGCTGCTGGGAATACGGTTATTTTCAAGCCATCAGAATGGACTCCAGGAACAATAGCTGCATTAACAGAAGTATTCGAAGAAACAGATTTACCTGCAGGGGTATTTAATCTTGTTTATGGTGGCGGCGAAGTAGGGCAGCAGTTAGTTGAACATCCAGGGGTTGATGCACTTGGTTTTATTGGATCCCATGTGACAGCAGAAAAGATAGCTCGAAGCGCAGGTTTAAAGCCGTCAATTCTCGAAGCGAGCGGTAATGGACCAACTGTTGTATGTGAAGATGCAGATTTAGAAAAAGCGGCTAAAGGTGTAGTGGAGGCAGCCTTTTATTGTGCAGGGCAAGTATGTTGCTCAACTGAAAGAGTAATTGTTCATGAAAATGTACATGATCAGTTTGTAGAATTAGTAGTAAAAGAGGCGAAGATGTGGGAGTTAGGAGATCCTTTTGATCCTAATACAAAAGTTGGCCCGATGAATAATGAACCAACGGCAGCTAAAATGGAAGCTCACGTTAAAGATGCAGTAGAGAAAGGGGCAAAGGTACTCTTAGGTGGAAAAAGAGACACAAGCCGACCAACTGAGCTTTATTTTCAACCAACGGTTATTGATAATGTTAGTACGGATACGCTTATTAATAAACATGAAACGTTTGGGCCAATTGTACCAATAATTACCGTAAAGAATGATGACGAAGCACTTGAAATTGCGAATGATTCATATCTCGGCTTGCAAGCTGCGGTATATACGAGAGATTCTTCCCGAGCGTTTAAATATATGAACAGCTTCCGAACTGGAAATGTCGTAATTAACGAACACTCAAATTACTGGGAACCTCACGTACCATTTGGAGCAGCTACCGGAACAAATACAGGATGGGGTCGTATTGGTGGTAAGTATACGATGCTTGATATGACACAACTGCGTACAGTTGTATGGGACTTTAAAGAGTAAAACGCCAATTAAATTTATAATTATTAAAATGAAGTGGGTGCGAATTGGATTCACATATTCGCACCTATTATTGTTCACAAAACGTATACAATAAATTTTCAGATTAAATAAAATAATCAGTTTACTAATATGGAGGTGCTTTAAATGAAGGAAGCGAGCTATAAAACACGGTGGACAATGCTTTTAATAGCGTATTTAGGATTAATATCATGCTTTATTCCGTATGTTGGTTACTCTACACAAGTTGCTGCAATTATGGAAGACGTAGGTATTAATTATACTCAGGCAGGTTTGTTAGCGTCTGTAACAGCTTTAGTTGGAGGAATTATACTTCCATTCACTGGTGGCATTGTTGAGAAGTGGGGCGCTAAAAAAATTATTATAATTGGATTAATAATCTCTGCTGTCAGTCAAGTTATATTTGCTTATATGCCAGATTATTCATCTCTAGTATTTTCAAGAGCGCTTGCAGGCTTGGGTGTCGGATTACTATTTGTGGGTCCCTATACAATGGCAATTAAATGGTTTGAAGATGTAGGTAATAACGGTGTTGCATTAGGAGTTATGTTTACTTCCGATGGGATTGGGACTGCTTTTGCACTTTATCTATTTGCTATTATTTTGTCAGTTATGGGTTGGAGAACCGGTTCAGCCTTAGGAGGTATCTTTCTCGTAATAGTCCTTCTTTTGACTATATTTATATTAAAGGAACCACCGAGTTTTGAAAAGCAGAAAGTAAATAGAAGTGATACGAAATTAAGCTTTAAAGAATATGTCGGTGTACTTAAAAATCGAAATGTTATTGTTGCGATTGCTTTCTTTGTAGGGGAGTGGGGTCTGTATGCGGTAATGGCCTATTGGGTTCCTACATTACTTATAGAAGATGCCGGCTGGTCGGAAAGTCTAGCAGGGTTTCTTACATCCTTATATGTCTTAATAGGTGTTGTACCTTCCATTATATTTGGGTTAATATCAGATAGAATGGGGAAAAGAAAGATATTTGTCGTTATTGCTGGATTATGGATGACAATTAATGTAGGCCTCCTAACACTTGCGATTTATAATGGGGCATATGGACTTGCTGCGTTTATTATGCCGCTAATTGGAATAGGAGTATATACTGGAATGCCAGTAGCATTAGCATTAGCTTCAGAATCAGTTGATAGTAAACTCGTTGGTATTGTAAATGGTTTTGTTTTGGGAATCGGCTTTCTAGTAGGTGGTTTTACGTATCCTTCAATAATGGGATATATAAAGGATACAACTGGAGCATATACGACGGGGTTCGTTGGTTTAATTATAGCAACACTCATATTAACATTTCTACTTGCATTAATAGGAAAGGATACGAATAAAACAGAAGTTCAGCAAGATGAAAGCGTTGTAAGTTAATACGAGAACAAATTACGTTGCCAAAACTTTAAATGAAGCTTCGGGAAAATTATTTTCTCGGAGTTTTCTTTCGGCATTGCTCTTTTGCTTATTGGCAATAAATTAAAATGGATTAGGAGACTAAAAAATTGGCATATATATTTTTATCATTCGCAATACTAACGGAGATTATTGGAACGACTTTATTAAAAGCTTCGGAGGGATTTTCAAAAATACCATTGTTCATAATGGGTTTCATAAGTTTTGGGATAGCATTGGTTTTTATGACAATTTCTTTTAAAACAATTCCGCTTAGTATCGGTTATGCGATATGGTCGGGAGTTGGAACCGCAGGAACAGCTATAATTGGGTTTCTTATTTGGAAGGAAAAGCTTTCAATATCTAGTTATACTGGCATGGTACTAATCGTTATCGGAGTAATATTATTAAACGTACCATCAACGAGATAAATAGGATGAATGAAATGTCAAAAGGAGCTTATATTAAAATGATAAGTAATCATCTTGTAAAATATGAAAAAATGATTATACGTAATTCAACATATAGTGATATTAATGAGCTCGTTCAATTATCGACAGTTGGATTCCCAGGAATGGAGCCATTTACAGCTGCCGATTTTAAAAGTCATCTTAATATTTTTCCACAAGGACAGTATTGTGTGGAGCACGAAGGAAAAATAATTGGATCTTGTACAAGCATGATTATTAATTTTGACGATTATTTGGATGAAGACAGCTTCGATAAAATTACATTTTACGGTTCTATTAAAAATCATAATCCTAATGGCCATCACCTTTATGGTGTGGATGTTGTCGTCCATCCAAGGTATCGAAATATGAAAGTGGGAAGTAAATTGTACGAGGCTAGGAAAAATCTGTGTACGCGATTGAATTTAAAATCTATAATTTTTGGGGGCCGTATTCCTGGGTATTACAGATATGCTCAAGATATGACAGCAATGGATTATGTACAAAAAGTATTAAAGGGGATAATTTATGATCCTACACTAACCTTTCAATTGAATCAAGGATTTACCTTCAAGAAAGTTATTCCAAATTATTTGCCAGATGATAATGACTCGTTAAAATATGCTACATTAATGGAATGGGTTAATTCAACTTATAATAAATGAACGCTTAACTATAAATGATGTTATCAGCGTAAAATCTATTGTTTATTCCTTTTACCTTCTGTCTAATGATTAAATAGTGTTCTATCAGTATACTTAGTGATAACAAAAAAGATAGATGAACAACAAAACAGGAGGTATTCATATGGGAGAAACGAAACAAGATATACGTGATTTAAAGAACTTTATTAATTCCAATTGGGTTGATTCGAATACAGAGCAATATCAAAATGTACAAAACCCAGCAACAGATGAAACGATTGCAAGAGTACCAATTTCATCCTTTAGCGATGTAGATCAAGCAGTAGAATCTGCGAAAAATGCTTTTAAGAGTTGGAGGAAAACACCCGTTCCAAAGCGAGCAAGAGTTTTATTTAAATTTCATCAGATCTTAAGTGATAATCATGAAGAATTGGCAAAACTCGTAACACAGGAAAATGGGAAAAGCTATAAAGAAGCATATGGTGAAGTATTGCGAGGAATTGAATGTGTTGAATTTGCTGCAGGCGCTCCAAGCTTAATGATGGGGGAAAACTTATCTACGATTGCAACCGATATTGATTCGCAAATGTTTAGATATCCGTTAGGTGTTGTAGCAGGCATTTCCCCGTTTAACTTTCCGATGATGGTTCCATTCTGGATGTTCCCTCTAGCAATTGCATGTGGCAATACGTTTGTTTTAAAGCCTTCAGAGCGAACCCCGATTTTAGCAAATAGAGTTGCTGAAATGTTCACAGAGGCAGGTCTTCCAGATGGCGTGTTTAATATTGTGCATGGCGCGCATGATGTCGTAAATGGACTTTTAACCCATGAGGATGTGAAAGCGGTTTCTTTTGTTGGGTCTGAACCGGTAGCAAAATATGTTTACGAACAAGCTGCTAAAAACGGGAAACGTGTACAAGCGCTGGCGGGAGCAAAAAATCATCATATTGTTATGCCAGACGCGGATCAAAATACAGCAATACAAAACATAATTAGTTCCGCTTTTGGAAGTGCGGGACAAAGGTGTATGGCTTGTAGTGCTGTTGTTGTTGTTGGAGATGGGGATAAATTTGTTGAACAGTTAACAAAAAAAATAAATGAAGTGAAAATGGGAAATGGAATGGAAGATGACGTTGTATTAACTCCTGTCATACGAGAGGAGAGTCGAGCAAACGCACTCAAATATATTGACTTAGGTATTAAAGAAGGGGCTAAGCTTCTTCGAGATGGAAGGGAAGATTGCGACAGCTTTGATAAAGGATATTTTTTAGGACCAACTGTATTTGATCATGTTAGACCGGATATGGCAATAGCAAAAGATGAAATATTTGCCCCTGTGCTTAGTATTTTGCGCGCGCAAGATTTAGATGAAGCTTTGGAAATTGTTAATAGATCTAAATTTGGAAACTCGGCTACATTATTTTCTCAAGATGCAAAGGCGGTAAGACAATTCCGTGAAGAAGCAGAGCCAGGAATGCTTGGTGTAAATATCGGGGTTCCTGCTCCTATGGCATTTTTCCCATTCTCTGGAACAAAAAGCTCTTTTTATGGTGATCTTCATGCAAACGGCAAAGATGGTGTTAATTTTTATACACAGAAAAAAATGATCACATCACGATTTTAAATTAACGAATAAAGAATGAGCTTAAGCAGAGTCAACATAGGCGTTCGTTCTATTATAGAAAAGCGAATGCCTTTTTGTAAAAGGAAGGAGTTAAAAGAATGGCTGTAAAAGCACAACATCTATCAGAAAAAGACGGAAAATATGTATGGCATGGCATGCGTCCATTTGATCCGAAGGCGACAATGATAATGTCAAAAGCAGATGGAGCATGGGTTACAGATTCAGAAGGCAATCGTTACTTAGATGGAATGTCCGGCTTGTGGTGTGTCAATGTTGGGTATGGCCGGGAGGAATTGGCTCAAGCTTCTTATGACCAATTAAAAGAAATGGCATATTTTCCACTCACACATAGTCATAAACCAGCAATTGAGCTAGCGGAAAAACTTAATGAGTGGCTTGATGATGAATATGTTATTTTCTTTTCGAATAGTGGCTCAGAGGCAAATGAAACGGCCTTTAAAATTGCCCGTCAATACCATCGTTTAAAGGGAAATCATGATCGATATAAGTTTATTTCAAGATATCGATCGTATCATGGTAATACAGCAGCCTCTTTAGCTGCAACAGGCCAAGCTCAACGAAAGTATATGTATGAGCCGTTAGCCTCTGGATTTCTGCACGTGGCGCCTCCTGATTGCTATCGAAGTGCATTTAACTCAGAGGATGGAACTTGTTGTACGCATAGTGCCGATGAAATCGAACGTGTTATTAACTGGGAATTGGAAGAAACGATTGCTGGCGTAATAATGGAAGCAAATATAACTGGTGGTGGTGTTCTAATTCCTCATGATCATTATTTACAAAATGTAAGAGAAATTTGCGATCGCCGTGGTACGTTACTTATTATAGATGAAGTAATCAATGGATTCGGTCGTACAGGCAAGGCATTTGGATATATGCATTCAGGAATTAAACCAGATATTGTTACAATGGCCAAGGGGATTACAAGTGCTTATTTACCACTATCTGCAACGGCAGTTAAAAAGGAAATATTTGATGCGTTTAAAGGAACAGAAACGTATGATATGTTCCGACACGTTAATACGTATGGTGGCAGCCCTGCAGCTTGTGCAGTCGCTCTAAAAAACCTTGAAATAATAGAAAGAGAAGATTTAATCAATCAATCTAAAAAAATGGGTGAGCAGTTATATGACGGGCTAAAAGGTCTGTACAATCATCCAAATGTAGGTGATATTCGATATAAAGGATTGCTGTTAGGTATCGAGCTAGTTGAAGATATAGAAACAAAAACGCCGGCACTTCCTAGTAAAGTGGATAAGGTGATTGCTTTGTGTAAACAAGCAGGATTAATTATTGGAAAAAATGGCTATACAGTAGAAGGCTTTAACAATATATTAACGCTTAGTCCTCCTCTAAGCATAACGGATGATGACTTAACATTTATTATAAAAACAGTAAACGAGTCAATTGCACAATTATGAATAAAACACCCCTTCAATCGCTTAATTCAAAGGTAGATTGAAGGGGTGTATTTATATTTAGGGTTTTGGATTAGTTTGTGGAAAATCAGGAATGATCTTCGACACAAAAAAAATGGCGGAAAGCTTCTGATTTCCCATTACTTATCGAATGATTTATAACCTATAAAATAAACGAGTTGATAAGGTATTAAATATAAAAAAAGATAAAGGAAGAGCGACTATTTCACAATAAGCACTGGACAATCTACGCGTTTAGCGACTTTATGACTGACACTTCCTAAAACCATTTCTTGTAGCGTATTCAAACCTCTGCTGCCAATAATAACTAATTCGTGATCGCCATTATTCGCGTAATTTACAATCGTCGGACCCGGCTCTCCGTGTAAAATGTTCACTTCATAGGTTAAATTATTCGCTTGTAGCTTTTCTTCAGCAGGTAACAGCTTCTTCCGCCGTGATAATTCCAAGTCATCTTTTCCTTGAGAATGGAGAATGTCACTTTTTGCTTTTGAAAAATCAGCAACTAATACAACTTCTATGATGCTCTCTTTTCCTAAAGAGGCAATTTTTACAGCTTCATCGGTCGCTCTTAACGAATGCTCGGATCCGTCAACGGCTAATAGGATTTTTTTATACATATTTGCACTCCTTTTTGAAAAGCTGGCAAATGTTTATATTTGATTATACGTGATGCACTGCCAACTTATCAATAATCTTTTTACTAGAGGAATTCAACCCTCTTAACGTAATTCGATTATTGTTTTCTTTGTATTTTGATACGACTTTATCAATTGCACCTACGGCAGAATCATCCCATATGTGTGCATTCGTGAAATCTATTACAATTGTCTTGTTTTGTACAGTAAAGTCAAAAGCGTGTGTAAAGTCATCGACAGAAGCAAAGAACAGCTGACCATTTACGGAAAAGGCGAGTTCTTCGGCAGTATGATCTATTTGTTTGACAACATTTATTTTGGAAATTTTTGCGACAAAGAAAATTGCACTTAAAATTACACCGGCAATAACACCTTTAGAGAGATCATGTGTTGCAACGACAATACCGACAGTAGCAAGCATGACGACGGCGTCTGTTTTCGGTGCCTTCACAACATAAGTGAAGGACGACCAATCAAATGTGCCAATGGATACCATAATCATAATTCCGACGAGAACAGGCATTGGAATCTGAACAACTAAATCCCCTAAAACAATGATTAAAAACATAAGGAATGCCCCAGCAATAAAGGTAGATAAACGCCCTCTACCGCCTGATTTTACGTTTATAACGGATTGACCGATCATAGCACAACCAGCCATACCACCAAAAAATCCAGTAATTATATTAGCAATACCTTGTCCGCGTGATTCTCTGTTTTTATCGCTTTCCGTATCTGTCATGTCATCGACAATGGAAGCAGTGAGCAATGATTCTAGTAGACCAACAATAGCGAGTGCAAGAGAAAAAGGAAAAATGATTGCAAGTGTTTCTAAGTTAAATGGTACATTTGGAATGAAAAATTCAGGTAACGTGCTAGGAATAGTACCTAAATCACCAACAGTTCGCAAGTCAATGTTGGCATAAATAGCCACACTTGTTAATAAAACAATCGCTATTAATGGTGCAGGTATTGATTTAACAAAGCGTGGGAGCACATAAACAATTAATAACGTAATTGCCACAAATAAATAGGTTGTATTCGATATACCAAGAAAATGTGGCACTTGCGCCATAAAGATTAAAATTGCTAGCGCATTTACAAAGCCAATCATTACGGCTCTAGGAATAAATTTCATTACTTTTGCTACTTTAAATACACCGAATAGAAACTGAATAACACCTGTTAATATTGTAGCTGCTAATAAATATTGCAAGCCATGCTCTTTAACGAGCGGGAGCATTAATAAAGCCATCGCCCCTGTAGCAGCAGATATCATACCAGGCCGGCCACCTACAAATGCGATAATGACTGCGATACAAAAAGATGCATACAGCCCGACCATTGGATCGACACCAGCAATTATAGAGAAAGCAATCGCTTCAGGTATAAGAGCCAAAGCGACAACGATACCAGCTAAAATATCATTTTTTATATTTCCAAACCATTGTTGTTTTAATTGTTGAACGTTCATTTGTACACCTCTTTTATATGTGCGGTTTATTTTTGGCGTTAGATTAGATAGACAACAAGGATCATAGCATAAATTGAACAAACAGCCAAATGGCAAGTAAGCGCAAACATCCGTCGTTCTCTACCAAATACTTTATAATCCTTCAATTTATTCATGGATAGTATAAAAGAGTTGTTTTGAATAGGAACGGATATAACCATTTATAATGGAGTATAAATGAGATGTGTTTTTGTTAAAGGGCTTCATTTTTATGTTATGATGATGGTTTGTTAAGTTAATTGCTTGGAGGCTTCCTTATGACAAAAGAAATTATGACGGTAGCACAAGTTGCCGAGTATTTACAATTAAGCGAAATGACTACGTATAAATTAGTGCAGAATGGCAAAATCCCTGGCTTTAAGATTGGTCGCCATTGGCGTGTAAAAAAAGAAGACTTAAATGAGTTTATTGAAAGACTGAAAAAAGGAGAAAGATTATAAAGTGCTTAGGTGTTTATCCCTGAGCCTTTTTTAAATTGGAGCGGTTCATGAGTGCCTTATTCCCCTTGTTTATCTACTTTATCGCATACGAGTTTAAAAATAGATACGTAGATTTATATTGGTGGTGGAATGCAGGTGGACTGGAGAGGAATGGAAGATCGTGCAAAAGAAACAACATAATTTTACGGAAGGTAATATAGTTAAACAATTAATCGTTTTTTCCGGACCAATTATGCTAACAAACGTATTGCAAACGTCCTATCAATTTATTGACAGTTTATGGATAGGGAATTTGCTTGGAGCAGAGGCACTTGGAGCCGTCGCTGTTTCTAGTGTGCTCATTTTTACAATTTTATCATTCGTAATCGGCCTAAATAATGCTGCGTTAGCTATTTTATCACAGCAAAAGGGGAGAAAGGATACAGAAGGGTTAAAAAGCTACTTAAATGCGTTTGTTGTCGTCTTAATGTTTCTGTCGATTTTACTTAGCGGCTTAGGATTTTTGTTTACAGATAAACTATTGCAATTATTAGGAACGCCTGCTGTCATGATGGATGCAGCTCGTGTCTATTTGCAAATAAATTTTATCGGTATTTTATTTTTGTTCGGCTACAATTTTATTAGCACTGTACTGCGTGCGCTCGGAGATAGTAAGACGCCATTGCGGTTTGTTATGTTGGCTGTTATATTAAATGTTATTTTAGATCCCTTTTTTATCGCCGGCTTGAACTTAGGCATAAAAGGAGCTGCTATGGCAACGATTTTGGCGCAAGGCATTGCCTTTATGTATGGCCTTATTTATGTGCTGTATCGAAAGCTCGCTCCCTTTACGATTCCTTCTTTACCGAAGCGTCACGAAGTCGGACTTATTTTAAAGCTCGGCATTCCTTCTGGTTTGCAAATGAGCGTAATTTCTGCAGGGTCAGCGGCAATTATGAGTGTTGTAACAACGTTTGGTAGCTCAGTTGTCGGTGGCTTTGGGGCAGCCCAACGGCTGGATAGCATAATTATGCTACCGGCACATGCACTTGGAACGACAGTAAGTAGCATGGCAGGGCAAAATATCGGTGTTCGGAATTGGGGTCGGGTTCGCTCGATTGCGACATATGGCTTACTCTACAATCTATCTGTCATGATTTTTATTGGCGTACTTATCGTTATTTTTGCCGAATATGCTGTTCGACTATTCATCGTGGACGATGAGGCTGTAAAGTTTGCTGCAACCTATTTACGTATAATGGCTTTTTGCTTTCCTTTTCTAGGGATTAATTTTATTTTAAATGGAATTGTTCGAGCATCGGGAGCGATGTATCAAGTGCTTGCTTTAAATATTATTTCGTTTTGGGTACTCCGTTATCCATTGACCGCTCTATTTTCTTCGGTTTATGGAGAGATTGGAATAGCGCTAGGGATGGGGGCAAGCTTTATC
Organism: Virgibacillus sp. W0430; assembly: GCF_051846935.1. Taxonomy (NCBI): domain Bacteria; kingdom Bacillati; phylum Bacillota; class Bacilli; order Caryophanales; family Bacillaceae; genus Virgibacillus; species Virgibacillus sp. W0430. The sequence continues at coordinate 143,429 of NZ_JBPYCS010000002.1, read as the reverse complement.
GTTAGTAGTTTCATTGCTGCAGCGTATTTCAAATACGGAAAGTGGCGAGAAAGGGAGCTTTTTAAACGATCAGGCGGTTAAGCTCTTTTGCTACAAATATATTAAATAAGGGGTCATTGCGATGCGTATTGTATTCAAATTAATGCTGATCGGAATAGGAACAGGATTCTTGCTTGGAGCCATTTTAAAAGGAGTGCAATTTATTACTGGAAAATACGTATATACACTATTATTAAACGTTGATTATATTCCGATTATCCGTGCATGGGAGATGTCCGAGGCAGCAGAATTCTCTCTACACCTCATTGTATCGATCGTACTTGTAAATGTGCTCTACTTTTTATTTCGAAAACTTAATCGACATGCTCACGTATCCGACTATGTAGTTACGAATGGTTTAATTGGGCTGCTGCTCTACTTTACGACAGCACTTTCCGATCGGACGCCACATGTATTAGATGGGGTATCTATCCTTTATTGGGTTATTGCCCATATTGTGTACGGGGCAGCTGTAGGGGTGAGTATCCGTTATTTGGTGCGTGAAAAGGGCCTAAAGACAGCGTAGTTTATTAATAATTAAACAGAGGGATCGTATGAAACGTAGCACGAAAAAGGCAATTAAGCAGACATTCACTGTAAGTATCGTTATTTTAAGTATTCTTATTAGTGTTTCGTTGCTTCCGTTTACCGAAATGAACGAACAACGAACAGAACGTAAGACAGCAAAAACGCCTGCAATATCAAAAGAGGTGCTTCAATACAAACCGGTCGTACAACTATATGCAGAAAAGTATGGAGTAGAGTCATATATTGACGTGCTTTTAGCGATGATGATGCAGGAATCTGGAGGAAGAGGGCTTGATCCTATGCAATCATCAGAAAGCTATTGTGGATATATCGGCTGTATAACCGATCCCGATCAATCTATTCAGCAAGGAGTGTACTACTTCTCCGAAAATCTAAAGGCAGCGAATGGCGATATTGAGCTTGCTATTCAATCATACAATTTTGGAAAAGGATTTATCACGTATGTTAAAGAGCATGCTGGAAGCTTCACACAAGAAATTGCAATTCAATTTTCTCGTGAAATGTATGAAAAAGCGGAAGATCAATCCATTTATTCTTGCATGCGTGAAGGGGCAAAGCAATATGATGCCTGCTACGGTGATATTTATTATGTACGGGATGTAATGGCGTATCGAGAAGTATTTTCTTCAAAGTAATTTGCTTCTGCAGGTTTGAGCTTCAGAACGTAAATGAACGTATGAAGAGTGACTTTTAAATAAGACATACAACTACGTAATTCACTCCAATAAAATCTTTATACAAGCAAACAAAGGGAAAGAAATGGTATGATAGAAGAAAGAAAATTAAGTATTAGTATATGGCGATTTCAGAGCGACATTGTGTGTTTAGAAGGCATACGTGTTAGCGAAAATTGAAATTAGCTGCAAACACATTTCATAGCAGACTTTTAAAGGAGGAAAACAACGAATGGTAAAAGAAATTTATACAGATAAGGCACCGGCAGCAATCGGACCTTACTCACAAGCGATTCAAGCAGGAGACTTTTTATATGTATCTGGTCAAATTCCAGTGAATCCTGAAACAGGTGAAGTAGTTGATGGGATTGAGAAGCAAACGACACAAGTTATGGAAAATATGAAAGCAGTATTGGAGGAAGCAGGCGCTTCTTTTGCACAAGTAGTTAAGTTTACAATTTTTATTGATTCAATGGATGATTTTGCAACAATCAATGATATATATGGTTCTTATTTAGAGAAACCGTATCCCGCTCGTGCAACGGTTGAGGTTAGTCGATTGCCGAAGGATGTACTCGTTGAAATGGATGCAGTTGTTTATCTAGGAAAATAACGCTTAAAAAGTCATTATTCACTAAGTAAATAGGAGTGGTGGTTCAAATGGATGCGTTTATGTTTTACAACCCTACGAAATTACTTTTTGGAAAAGGACAAATAAGCAAGCTTTCAAAAGAAATAGCCAAATTCGGGAAAAAGGTAATGCTCGTATACGGCGGTGGAAGTATAAAACGAAATGGCGTTTATATGGAAGTGATGGAACAATTAGCCGAAGCTCGTGCTGAGGTTGTTGAATTTCCTGGTGTTGAAGCAAATCCCCGTGTAACGACTGTACGACGTGCCGTTCGTGTGTGCAAAGCTGAAAACATTGATTTTGTGCTCGCTGTTGGTGGTGGGAGTGTTATTGATTGCGCTAAAGCAATCGTAGTCGGTGCAAAAACGGAAGCAGATGTATGGGACATTATTACAAAAAAAACACGTGCAACAGCTGGTCTACCATACGGTGCGGTTGTAACCATTGCAGGAACAGGTGCAGAAATGAGCAGAGGGTCGGTTATTTCCAATTGGGACACAAAAGAAAAGCGCGGTTGGGGATCATCCTTTTCCTATGCCCAGTTTGCAATTCTTGACCCGTCGTATACGTTTTCCGTACCTAAAGCGCAAACAGTGAACGGTTTAGTTGATACAATGACGCATGTACTTGAACATTACTTTAATCACGTACAGAATACACCAATACAAGATCAGTTTTGCGAAAGTGTATTAAAAACAGTGAAAAACATAGGAACACAATTAATTTCCGATCTCAAAAATTACAACTTAAGAGAAACAGCGATGTATGCAAGCACGATTGCATTAAGTGATATTCTTAATATGGGATACATGGGCGATTGGGGAACCCATCATATTGACCATGCCGTATCAGCGATCCACGATATTCCGCATGGAGGCGGGATGGCAATATTGTTCCCACATTGGATGGAATACGTAATAAGCCCAGACAATGCGTACCGTTTTAGACAGCTTGCTATTACAGTCTTTGAAGTAAATCCAGATGGAAAGTCTGATTTAGAAATCGGGCAGGAAGGAATTTATAAGCTCCGGCAATTATGGAAGAGCTGGGGTGCACCTGAAAAGCTATCCGATTACGGTATTACAGAAGATACTATAGAAGCAATAGCAGATAGAGCTGTTGCTATCCAATCGGAAATCGGGAACTTCCAAAAACTAAACCGGTCGGATGTTGTTTCTATTTTAAGAGCGAGCATATCATAATTGGATCACTAAAAAGGACATCTTTAGTTAATCAATGTAGCGCATGCACATCGTTAAATCATTCACTTGGATGCGCTACAATGAGCTTCAGTACGAGTTAAGTGCGGGAGCTTTTTTTGCGTTTGAATAAAATGAAAAGCGGTCCAAATGTAATAACCAATGATAGCAAGGCAGCTCGTATATCGTAAGCGAATAAAAATAATGTCATTACCCAGCTGTTATAAAAAAAGTGCAAGAAAATAACTGTTTGGAAGCTGTACTTCTTATAAACAAAATAAAAAAATGGTCCTGTAATAAGAATAAAATCGATGACGTATAAATACCACGGGTACATATCATAGCCGATGTGAAGAATTCCCCATAAAACAGAGGTAGCAAAGATGGATACGATAACTCCAAAACGGTCAAAAAATGAAATCATATACAATCTAAAAATTGCCTCCTCCGATATTGCCGCACTTAAACCGATAAACAATGTTAAGAGCGGTAGGAGCCATACATTTATATGAAGCAGCATACTGAAATTCAACACTGGTGAAACCCACACATCAAAAAAAGATGCAGCATAGAAAAAAAGCTCACCTAATGTAATCGCAATGATCGCCGTCAAAAACCCTTTTCCGACCGATGATTTTAACCGATCCCATTTTTCAGTCGATCGAAGCGAAGTTTTTTTCCAACGAATGAGCAGCGTACCTAATGTTAAGTATGTAAGTAGAATCGGCTCAAGCAAACCGAGTCCAGTTATTGTGCCACTTATTGCATACGTTAGAAAGAACCAACCAATACCAGCAGCTATGGACAATATGAATGGTGCTAGAAAGGCTTCGATTTGCTGTTTGATCAAGCGTTTAATTAACTGAACAGTAACGATAAGAAACAATATAAATAAAAACAGTAAAATAATTCCAATTAAAACAATCTGTCCAACTGTTTCATACTGCTGTAGCGGAAAGCCATCTGCTTGCCCATATTGTTTAAAGTGGACGATATGATTATCAACGGTATGAACTTCAACGACGTTTATAACATTTGAAAAAGCTGTATCTTTCGTATACGTACGCTTCAGATCCCAATCTGCAAACAAACTATCCTTTGAAATCGTTTCAGAATGATAAACATATCCATCACCGAAATAAGAAGCGACAAATCTTTCTGGATTCCCGTCCTTAAGTGGGATGAAAATATTAGTAGCTGCAATAAGTTTTCCACTTTGTGGATTTAGCTGGTATGTATGGTTTAAGCTGTCTAATTGAATCGTATATAGAGGTGTTTCGTTTTGTAATTGAAGTAATTCGGTATCTTCTATCCTTTGCTCCTCGACAAATCGCCCAATACTGTTGTTAGCAACAACATCAAAATAATCTACCTTCTCATGCGGGATGTAAGGGATTTTTAATGCTTCTGTTTCTTTTTTTAGTTGCTGAAACAACTCCTCCTTTGATGTCTCGGGGAATGGATAGGCAACCGGGGACGGTGTGAAATTTAACAAGACAATATATATAAAAAGTGCCGCAACACTAAATAGGTGTAATTTATATTTTTGCATTGTCATCCCCCTCGTATATTATGTTTAGGTATTGTTATTCCGCCTATTGTTTCTAAATGTTTCTATATCAACAATTGGGTATGTTATATTCGTTACTTTGCACTACAGGCAGACGCATTCCGCGAGCAGGGCTTGAGCCTCCTCGGAAAAAACCACTTTCTGTGAGGTCTCAAGACGCATGCTTTTTCCGCCGGAGTCGCCCCCTTTTGTTCCAAGTAACTCATAAGTGCAAGCATTGGTATAAGTGATTGAGTCCCTATCTGAACAATATGTCAAACATCTTGGACGTTCCGTCATATTCCTAGACAATGGTCTTAGGATTATTGTGGACAATTCTTATGCCCCTCGTATGAATAAAGTAACTATGTCTCTATTTATCATACATGAAGGAGGAGACCTAATATGATACTTTATAAAAATTTTATAAAATGAATACGTGTCTGAAATTAAAATACTAATTGAACTATGTTTTACTCGGGTCGTGCAAAAAGAGTGTGTAAAAACAATACTATATTTGACAAAGGACTAAAATTTAACAAAAAAAAGAGGGATTGCCTGCTTTACATAAAAACAGACAATTCCTCTTTAATTGCAGCCCTTATTTTATCCAAACAATCTTCCGGTGTTTTTCCAATCACCCGTTTCCCGTTCACAAGGGCGTACGGTCGAATGGCGCATAAGCCACAATAAGATAAACATTCATTTATTAAAACGGCGACTTCTGGAAATTCTCTTTCTAGTATTTCTTCTATATCTAGCGTTGTGATTGCATTTCCATCGCAAATATCAATAATGACAATTCCCAATGTATCACATGCCTTCTAATTTAAAATAACAACTGTGTTAGTTTTAGCATATCTGTCATTCCAACGCAATTGATCCGCTTCAGCTTTAGTGGAAAAATTTCGATTTGGAATACGTCGGTATTTTTTCTGTATATTCATGACGATACCAGACGACGAGCATAATGACCCCGCCTACAAGTAAGAGTGCACTTGTTGCATAAAATACAGCTGCAAACCCGTAAAAGCCTGCAAGCATTCCGCCGAGCGCGGGCCCGATAATATTACCAAAGAACCGTAAGCTTGTATTGTATCCAAGCACTTCCCCTTGCATGGAAAGAGGTGCCTCTTGACGAATATACGCAATCCGTACAGGTACGATCCCGCCAATAGCTGTACCTAAAATCATCCGCAAAACAATGAGCTGCCAAATATTATTTACGAATGCCGCAGGAATATATACAATACCTGCTACAAATAAAAGAATAATAATAATTTTAATATAGCCAATTCGGTCCCCTAAAATCCCCCAGCGTCTAGCCATAATTAAGTTCCCAATACCTGCTACTGAAAAGGCTAATCCGGAAAAAAAGGCAATACTTTCCGGACCATTAATTTCTGCAACATACAACGATAAAATAGGCTGAATACTAAAGTGAGCGATTTGTACAAGTGCCGACATTAGCATAACGACGAATAAAACAGGTCGTTGTATAATGTGCAGCAATACTTCTTTACTAGAATAAAGTTGTTGTTCAGATGTATTCGTAACAGTCATTTGCATTTCTTTAATCCCGAACAAAACGATAAATGCAGATAAAAAAATGGTGATGGAGACCCATTTGAATGTAGCTCCATAACCGATCACATCGGCAAAAGCACCACCGAGCAAAGGCCCCATTAGCATACCTGTGACACTACCGGTTTGTAGTGTTCCGAGTACTCTCCCGGCGATTTTTTTCGGTGTTTGTGTTGAGATTAACGCTTGCGACATTGGGATAAAGCCGGTGAAAATCCCCATAAATAAGCGCAATAAAAAAAGCTGCCAAACGGATGTGGCAAACCCCATTAAAAAGACAGAAACAGCAAGTCCAGTTGCAGACATAATCAAAATGTTTTTCCGACCATACTTATCACCGATTCGTCCCCAGATGGGAGAAAAGAGAAACGCTGTTACAAAAGTAATACCAAAAATCCAGCCGGACCATTGTTGGACGTAAGCGTTAGAAAAATCACCAAATGTTTCAATATACAGGGAAATAAATGGCAACACCATCGTCATGCTTCCGGCTACAAAAAAGTTGGCAACCCACATAATAACAACATTACGTTTAATTAAAGCTTGTTGAAATGGGATAGTATACACACTTCTTTCGTAAAATACTTCGTTACTCTAAGTATATCGCTATTACAAAGGGAACGAAACAAATATGCTTCACCGGCAGATTATGGTATTATTTGAGTAAGAGCACAGCATACTATTTTGTGCCGGAATGAACATAACGAAAAGTTATGCTGAAATGAGTAATGAAGGAATGTTGTACAAGCATATAGTAGTAATAAAGGAAGCTGTTTTGAAGCCGTAAGAGCAATGAGTCGAGAGTCTTAGTTGCATGTGGCAACGGAACAACTTTCCTTGCTTTTTCATTTGGCTGCCTTCGGAAATAGGAGTTTTACGGAGGTGATGTGGAATAGCAAATGCAACACATTGCTTTTATTCAAGTATAGCCTTTTGAAAGAGTTGTATTAAAAGAACGCTTGAAAGAGGAGTGATCACGTATGAAAAAGCAGGTAAAGCTATCTATTTTGTTCATCGTACTATTCGGTTTGTTCGTCGGTATGGCTCTACCGGTATTTGCAGATGATGGTGGGAATGATGAAGAGGTAATAAATGAAAAGCTTGGAGTGCCGATTATTGTATATGGAGATACATTAAACGAGGCGCAAAAGGCTGAAGTGAGCGAACTATTAAATGTTGCAAATTCAGAAAATGTGAAGGAATTTTCTGTAACTGGGCAAGATGCGGCGAAATATATTGATGGCGATCCAAATTCACGTATGTTTTCTTCAGCTAAAATTGTTCGAGAAGAAAAAGGGCACGGACTCGTAATCAACATCGTTACGCCAGATAATATTACACAAGTAACGAGCGAAATGTACTCGAATGCGCTCCTTACTGCCGGTGTTGAAAATGCGACGGTTGATGTAGCGTCGCCTGTCAAGGTAACCGGTCATTCTGCGCTAACGGGGATTTATAAAGCATACGATGCAGAAGGTGAGACACTCGATAAGGAACGTATGGAACTCGCTAATGAAGAACTAGACGTAGCAACAGACCTTGCTGAAAAGGAAGGAATGAGTCAAGAAAAAGTAAGTGAGCTGCTGACGGAAATTAAAAAGGAAATTGCTGAACAAAACCCCGCAACAAAAGAAGATGTCGAGCGTATTGTAAAAGAGCAGCTTGACAAACTAGAAATATCGTTAAGCGAGGAAGATCGTCAATTACTAATTGATCTTTTTGAGAAAATGCGTAATTTAAATATTGATTTTGACCAAGTAAAAAGCCAGCTCGAAGATATAACTTCTACTATCAAAGACAAATTAGGAGACTTAAATATTGAACTTGACGAAGGGTTTTGGGAAAAGGTTAGCAATTTCTTTAAAGATCTCCTAAATAAATTAACGAGCTTATTTGAATAAAAAGGACTGTTTTTACCGTAAAACATACGTCGTAAACAGGTGGAGCTACACACTCTGTCTCGCTGACCACCTTAAAGGCCGAAAAGTATGCATTGCTTATAATTAAGTCGCCTGTTATAAATTACGAAATACAATCGATACCGTTCATGCATGTTCATTTCGATTGTGTACGTTCGGTAATAGGATGAAAAGGGCTCGCTTGCAATGAGCCCCTTTTCATTCATCTGTATATACATAGTAAAAGCAGACTTGCTTCATTACATACCGTTTGCACTAACTTTGGAGATGATTAAAATGATAAAAGAAGCCAATGTTTCACAAAAATGGCCAATCGCCTTATTCACGATTGGTGTTTTTATGGCTGGTATCGATAACGGCATTATAAGTACAGCGCTAACAACCATTTATGAGACATTTGAAGTTAGTCCCTCGTGGGGCGCATGGACAGTGACATTATATACGCTCGGTGTTGCTATCAGTGTACCTATTGTCGGAAAGTTATCAGATAACTATGGAAGAAAGCGGCTGTTCATTGTGGAAGTGGCTTTGTTCGGCCTTGGTTCGCTACTCGTCGCTTTTAGTCCGAACTTTATCGTATTACTTATCGCACGCTTTATTCAAGCAGTCGGTGGAGGCGGTATTTTTATCATAGGTAGCTCACACGTTTTAGCGACGCTACCGAAAGAAAAACAAGGAAAAGCGCTTGGCTTATTAGGCGGCATGCACGGATTAGCTGCAGTGGTAGGGCCGAATTTAGGTGCTTTTATATTAACGTTAACCGGTTCGTGGCATTGGATGTTTTTAATTAATATTCCGATTGCAATCTTTTTAATCGCTTTTGGATTGTTAAAAATTGAAGAAACGACCGCATCGCAAGTTAAACCTTTGGATTTTAAAGGTACGATGCTATTGTCACTTGGAATTTTAGCATTTATGTATGCGATTACGAAAATAGACAGCGTCGCTCTACTTAATAGCGTAACGAAATTGTCCGTTCTGCCATTCTTGATTGTTGGAATTGGTTTGCTATTTGTACTTATAATCCATGAACGCACGTTAGAGCGTACTGGAGGCGATCCAATTATCTCCTACACATTACTAACAAAGTCGCGCTTCCAGATGACATTGCTGCTCGGTCTATTATCCGGTGGTTTTTTGGCAGGGATAATTTTTATACCGTCATATGTTCAGCACGTATTGCATGTTCCAGCGGAAAGTGCTGGATTTTGGCTAACCCCCCTTGCAGTTGCGTCAGGAATTGGTGCAGGCTTAGGTGGGTTTTTAACAGATAAATACGGTGCTATTCGAGCAGTCGTTTATTCAGGTGTAGTTGGTTCGATCGGTTTTCTGTTATTTCCTTATTGGGTAGATGGCTTTTCTTCCTTTTTAATCGCAAGTATTTTATCCGGTGTCGGTCTTGGAATACTGCTCGGTGCACCATTAAATGTACTTGCGGGCGAAAGTGCAGAAAAAGCCCAATATGGCTCGGCATTAGGGACGTTATCACTCGTTCGCCAAATTGGACTAACATTATTTCCGATTATTTTTGCAAGCTTCATTACAGGGGGCTTGCATCAGGCGGAGTCCGTTGTTCAGCACGTAGATGACACTCAAGAAGTAAGCATTCATTTGGAGAAGGATCAACAAAGCTTTACAGAATTGTTACAGCAAGTTAAACAAGTTACCGATCCAGATTTACGCAATTTGCTTTATGACCTCGTGACAGCCGCAATGGAAACAGGCTATAATTTGTTGTTTATCGTCTCTGGTGCTCTTTCTATTTTTGTATTGCTAATCGGCTTATCCCTCCGCCTGCGTAAACGATAGATGGCGTAATTAAAAGAAGTACGATCGTTTATAAAATTCATGAAATTAATTTGTTTTAAAACCGGTTCTCTGTTCAGTGCAAAACAGGAAGCGGCTTTTTTTCTGTTAGGATGATGCTGGTGATGTATGTTAAGTAAAGGAATACGTACTCATGAAGTAGAACGAAACATAGAAGCTTGCGCTCTGATTTCGCTGACTTACTACTACAGCCGACAGGCTTTCCACGGTTACTGTCTCCGCTTCTGTAGCTCCTCTAACTGAGTCGCTACAGGGATCTTCGGACGCGTGCTATTTACGCAGAAGTCCGTCGACTTCCGTTCCAGTCAGCTTATAGAGGTCTAATAGCCTTATTGTACACACTTCAATGCTGTTTAAGTCGCATTGGAGTGTTTCTTTATGTTTTGTAATTTTTTTTACAGGTTTTCGCTTGAAATAAAGCGTGATTTGATTCTTATCATTCGTGAAGCTTCTGTACCCATAAGCGACTCGACAAGTGATTTCTCTCCTGGATATGTTTTCGACGAGTTTTATTCTACAGGGAAATCCACTTGTTTTCTATAAAAAATATACATATTTTGTCAATGGCGAACATACGTAGGCCTCCAATATTACAATTCTATAAAACTTGTAATATATCTACCCTAATTTGGTAATGCTTGTAACAGACACTTAACTTGTCTGTAACTGCAATGTCTGTATCCCTGTGATACGATAGGCAATGTCAGAATTTGAAGGAGGAAGCTACCTATGAAAAAGTTAGCAGGAATTATTCTGGGTGGAATGATCGCTGGCACAGCTGTAACGCATGTTTCAGCAGCAGAATATGAAGTACAAGAAGGAGACAACCTTTGGAATATAGCAGAAGAACATGATACAACTGTTGATGTATTAGTTGAACTAAATCAGTTAAATACGACCGTTATTCAGCCAAAGCAAATGCTGTTGATTAACGAAGTATACGTTGTTGAAGAAGGAGATACACTATCTTATATAGCAAATAAATTTGATGTAACGATAGAAGATGTTAAAGAGTGGAATGAATTGGAAGACTCCATAATTACAGTTGGACAAGAGTTGGAAATTCATGTAACAATTGATGAAGAAAAAACAGAGGTCCAAGCGGACAAGGCGCGAGCAGAACAGACTGCCACAGCTCCTAAAGAAAAACAAGTTAAGCAAAATAAACAGCGTGCAGAAAGTACAGCAAAAAAGAAAGCAGAAGGAAAAACAATTTCTGTGTCAGCCACAGCCTATACAGCTAAGTGTACAGGTTGCTCGGGAATTACTGCTACCGGCGTTGACTTAAACAGCAATCCGAATGCTAAGGTAATCGCAGTAGATCCGAACGTTATCCCTCTCGGTTCAAAAGTATATGTAGAAGGTTATGGAGAAGCAATCGCTGCAGATACTGGGGGAGCAATTAAAGGAAACAAAATTGATATACATGTACCAACAAAAGACCAAGCATACAGCTGGGGCGTAAGAACTGTAAATGTAACAATAATGGATTAACAATTTACCAGCTGTATACCCACCCAAACAAAGCACTTGCCCTTATATAAAGGAGCAAGTGCTTTTTATTTTTTATATTCAATATATATTTACAGAAATTGATTATACCGCGTACATTGCTTTTATTTGTTTTTGTAACTTTTGATCGCGTACGTATTCGTCATAACTCATTTCTTTATCAATTATTCCGCTAGGTGTCATCTCGATTAATCGATTAGCAATACTATTTACGAACTGATGATCACTAGAGGTGAATAAAATGGACCCTTTAAATTTAATAAGCCCATTGTTTAGTGATGTAATTGACTCAAGATCCAAGTGACTTGTCGGTTCGTCAAATAGAAGTACATTGGCATTGCTTAACATCATTTTAGATAGCATACAACGAACTTTTTCACCACCGGACAGCACATTTGCTTTTTTGAGAGCTTCTTCACCTGAAAATAACATTCTCCCTAAGAAGCTTCGAAGAAATGTCTCTGTTTGATCTTCTGGAGAATACTGTCGTAGCCAATCAACCAATGGAAGATCATTGTTTTCAAAAAATGCCGAGTTATCCTTAGGGAAATAAGATTGCGATGTAGTAACTCCCCAGTGGAACGTGCCAGCATCCGGCTCAATTTCTCCCATTAAAATTTGAAATAAAGTTGTTTTAGCAATGTCGTTTTTACCTACAAAGGCTACTTTGTCATCTTTATTAATGGTAAAGCTAACATTATCTAGTACTTTTTTTCCTCCGATTGTTTTCGTTAACCCTTCCACTCGGAGCAAATCATTACCAATTTCTCGACCCGGTGTAAAGGACACGTATGGATAACGACGTGAAGAGGGCTTAATGTCATCAAGTGTGATGCTTTCCAATAGCTTCCTGCGTGAAGTCGCCTGTCTTGATTTAGAAGCATTTGCACTAAAACGTGCAATAAATGCTTGTAAATCTTTCACTTTTTCTTCTTTTTTCTTATTTTCCTCTTTCGCCATTTTAGCTGCTAGCTGACTTGACTCATACCAAAAGTCATAATTTCCGATATAAATTTCAATTTTTCCAAAGTCTACATCAGCAATATGCGTACATACTTTGTTTAAAAAGTGTCGGTCGTGTGAAACGACAATTACTGTGTTTTCAAAGTTAATGAGAAAGTCTTCTAGCCATTGGATTGCCTGAATGTCAAGTCCGTTTGTCGGCTCGTCTAGCAATAAAATATCGGGATTACCGAACAATGATTGGGCGAGTAACACTTTAACCTTTTGTTCGCCTGATAAATCGGCCATTGTCATATAATGGTATGTTTCATCTATTCCTAATCCTTTTAGTAAGACAGCAGCATCGGATTCAGCCTCCCAGCCGTTGAGCTCCGCAAATTCACCTTCCAATTCCGCAGCACGCATACCATCCGCTTCTGAAAAATCTTCCTTTGTGTAGATCGCATCTTTTTCCTGTTTTACACGATATAGTTTTTCATGCCCCATTAGCACGGTTTCTAACACTTGCTCATTTTCATAAGCAAAATGATCCTGTTTTAAAACGGCAAGTCTTTTATCGGCTCCGATGGATACATGACCAGATTGTGGCTCAACATCTCCTGATAAAACCTTAAGAAATGTTGATTTACCCGCACCATTCGCTCCAATTACTCCGTAGCAGTTCCCCGGATTAAACTTCAAGTTAACATCTTCAAATAATTTTTTATCGCCATATTGTAAACTTACATTCGTAACGGTAATCATATATAGTATTTCCTCCAAAATTAGTAATCATCGTTAGCTTACGGGATTTATTCTGTTTCGTCAATGCAGAACTTCCGATGGGGACTCACGTATACGCCCCCTTTTACACCTTTGTCCCCCCAATTTTTGTCTAACGTATTTTTATGACCATATTGATGATTATTAACGATATTCGCTACCTTGTGATCGCTACCGAAAAAAGGGTTTCGTATTTGCAGGGTTTTTGCTCATCAACGATAGTCGCATCCATCGTTCGCTGCATACAGTATAGGAATACAATCTCGTACATTTGATCCAGTCTTGCAAAAAAGAATTGCGCATTGCAAAAGAAAAGTCTATGAATATATGAAGAAATATGCAACAATAAAACAAATGATCACATGGGGGGATGAGATGCAGGAAACAACGATTTATTTTGTGTTCACGAATACAGGCACCTATTTATCTCGTCTTATAAACTTATATACTAGGCAACCATTAAACCATGTATCCATTGCTTTTGATGACCAACTAAATGAAATGTATAGCTTCGGGCGTAAAAATCCGAATAATCCATTTAGCGGGGGATTTGTTCGGGAGGATACGAAAAGCTCTTTTCTGCAAAATGCGAGCTGCGCTATTTATTCTTATTCATTAACGCAAGCGGAGTTTGACAATATAGTGCTAAAAACGAAAGAAATCGAAGCGAAAAAAGATATATATAAATATAATTTTTTAGGACTCATTGGTTTTGTGCTTCAGATTGAATTTGACCGAAAGCATGCACTGTTTTGTTCTCAATTTGTAGCAACGGTGTTAAGTAATGCGAATTCTTTCCGCTTTCCAAAGCCAGAATGCTTTGTAACGCCAACAGATATACGGAATCATATCGGAATGCAGCTTATTTACCATGGAAGGCTCGGCGATTATACAACTGATCGAAAAAGTGCCAATAACGTTTTTATTTATAAACCGATTCAACGACGGCAATCATTCTTTATTTTGTTAACAAAAAAAGTGAAACGATTTGTTATACGCTAAAAAACTACAGCATATTCAACAGTGCACTTCTCTTTAAAGGACAAATTAGTAAAGCGCTACACTAACATCTTCAAATAAGAAATTAAAATAAATTTAGTACAAAAGGAGCGTGGGTAGCCCAAGCTCCTATCATTTTGCTTATTTTTCTGTCTGTAATGAGCTGTTTTTTGTAACTATAGCGGCAGTGTTTATTATTGCTTGGATAGTGTTCCGTTATGTAGCTTTAAGCTCTAATGCTCTTTAGCAGATTCAATCCCGAGCGTCTCATAAGGTACTTTTATTTTAAAAGCTAAATGATTCGACTGTAAATCAAATTGTTCGACACGGACGCGAAAGTTACTTTTTATTTCCATTTCGGTTACAGCCACATATATTTCCTCTTTTTTTGGGTTGACAGTAACCCACTCTGGCATCGGCAAATATTTATTCATATATTCCATAATTTTTTTGTTTGGTAATTGCAAAAGGCCGACTGATATTGACTCCTGCTCTAAGATGATGTCCCCATTATCCTGAACAGATGGATTAAAGTGGATAACGAGTGGTACGGTCGTTGAAAATACGGGCAGCTCGCCTAACAATTGAACATCCTCATCCAATATAATTTGGTAATGATGGTTTGTCCCTTGCAGTAATTTATCAATGTACGCATTGGCCAGCTCATTTAAATTCTTTTTTGTCGTTCGCACGGTGAATTCAGAACTGTCCTCATCTTGTGCTGATTCAGAAGGAAGATGCTCATTGCTAGATACCGGCCATAATAGAAATAAAATGAATAGCAAAAAAATGCTTGCATTAATGAAGAACAACCAATAAAAACGTCGTTTCCAAATTTGTTTATCATTCTGTTTGTTTTTCATGCATGTCACCTTCTCGTTCTGTTAAATACGTAAGTACCCGTTCGGCAATCCGTTGATACCCTAAGTAATTAGGGTGAAAATTATCTTCCGCAAGCAAATGCACCGTCTTGTCGTTAAATAGGTCATTCGTTGGAATAAAATATGATTGATCAAATGCTTGTGTTACTTGCTCGCCAGTTCGATTCCAACCATCAACAATCATATTAAGCTCTTTAATATCTTTAAAATATTTATCAAATGGGTTATAAAAACCGAGCAAATAAATAGAAATGGTAGGGTTGATGTCACGAACTTTAGTGAAAATCATTTCAAGTCTATTTTCGTATTGAAGTCGTTCGTGTTCAAATTCGCGTAATGTTAAATTTGTAAAATTTTCCTTGAATACTTGCATAATATCGTTTGCCCCAATTGTAATGAGTACAATATCTGCCTTTTTTAAGGACGCCGATATTTCTGGTTCATCCAAACGTTTGAGCAGTTGATCTGAACGATTTCCTCTTTTTCCGTAATTATCAAATTGGACGATGGATTCCGTTTCATTTAAAGACCGATCAAGAATGCCAACATATCCACCCTTACCAGTACGATCTCCAACACCTTGGGTTAAAGAGTCACCTATCGCTACGATTTTGGTTTCCTTATTAAAAAAGAAATCGATCGCACCCTTTACAGATTCAACAATGAATTCCTTTACTTGTTCACGTACGACCTCATCTCCTGAATTTGGCTTGTTTTCAACTACTTCGGCACTTGGGTCGGTTTCTTTACGCGGGGTCTGTTCTTCAAGTTCTGTCACTATTGGTATTTGTTTTTTTGTGTTTGTTTCGGTGGAAGAGGTCGGTTTCTTTTCGTTCGTTATGATAAAAATGGCTCCAATGCCAACGGCGAGAAATAAAATAAAAATAATAAATGCAAACTGTTTAATTTGAACCACACCTATACAAATGTTCTTTAACAACGACCGAATTGAACGTAAAGCGATCCGTTTCTGAAAAATCCACTTCTTAATAAATGTCAATATATGCACATGAATCAATTATAAGCTCTTACAAAGACTAATTTTCTTCGTTATTTCTAACATTGCATAGCTACGTTCATAATCCGCTCGTTCGTTTAAAAAAGTATTTTATATTTAAAGGAATTGAATTACTCGTTTGATTATTTAAGTAGCGTTACAAGGTCTTTTAGATATATTTATTATAAGCATGGAATCCGATTCTTGCTTATAAGACATTAAAAAATAGTGTATATATATTTTACACGTTAATTCAGCCATGTAAACATGAACGATGATTTTGTAATCGAATGGTGAACTCCTCGTCACATATTAAAGTTCTTTCGTTTACTTTAGAAAATGGCATAGCGAGACTATCTGCTCGTTCGATCGGATAGTTTTACTAGGGCGTTCCAATAACTTACAGATTGGATAATTTTCATGGATAGAAGGAATTGAGAGCAGCTTTAAAAAGAGTAAAATGAACGAGAACGGTACACAAATTATTAAAGTTCGCCCCCAAAAGAAGGCGAACTCAATGGGTTGTACAATATAGGACGTTGGTGAAGAAAAATCACATTACTATTTGGTAGGGAACTGTGAAGGAAATTTACGGACGTCATTTTGATTTCATATTAAAAAACAAATGAATTTCTCTGTAGAAACAAAATACAATACAAAACATAAAGAAACACACTCCAATACAAATGAAACAGCATTGAAGTGTGTGCAATTATGACATTCCCACTCTTAAAGATGACTGGAACGGAAGTCGACGGACTCCTGCGGAAATAGCACGCGTCCGAAGATCACTGTAGCGACTCAGTTAGAGGAGCTACAGAAGCGGAGGCAGTAACCGCGGCAAGCCTGTCGGCTGTAGTGCAAGTCAGCAAGATCAGAGCGCAAGCGTTCATGTTTTTGTGCTAATTATTTACCGACAGCTTTTGTAATAGCTTCATCTAAATCTTTTAAAATATCCTTAGTTGATTCAATTCCAACAGAAAGACGAACAAGTTCCTCAGAAACGCCACTTTTCTTTAAGTCTTCCGCACTTAATTGTTGGTGTGTAGTGGAAGCAGGATGAATAATTAATGACTTTGCATCTCCTACATTCGCCACGTGAGACCATAATTGTACATTGTCAATTAGCTGTCTGCCTGCTTCACGTCCACCTTTAATTCCAAAAGTAATAACGGAGCCGTATCCATCTTTGAAGTACTTTTTCGCTAGTTTATGTGATGGATGATCCTCTAGACCTGGAAAGTTGACCCACTCTATTGCTGGATGCTCTTGTAGAAACGCTGCAACTTCTTGAGCATTTTGATTATGACGCTCAATTCGTAAATGCAATGTTTCCAGGCCTTGGATAAGTAAAAATGCATTTTGTGGACTTAAGCATGCCCCTGTATCGCGTAAAAGCTGAACACGTAACTTTAAGGCAAATGCTGGTTCACCTAGATCAGCAAATCGAATCCCGCCATAGCTTTCATCTGGTTCTGTAAAGCCAGGGAACTTCCCTGAACTCCAATCAAACCTGCCAGCATCTACTACGATCCCGCCAATTGTCGTCCCATGTCCGCCAATCCATTTAGTCGCTGAGTGGACGACAATGTCAGCACCCCATTGGATTGGATTTGCAAAATATGGAGCAAATGTATTGTCAATAATTAATGGAATGTTATTTTCATGGGCAATCTCCGCTACTTTTTCTACATCAAAAACGTTTAAGCTAGGGTTCGTAATTGTTTCACCAAAAACTGCCTTAGTTTTATCAGTTATCGCAGCTCGAATTGCTTCAGGATCGGTTCCGTCAACAATTTTTACATTAATGCCATAGCGCGGTAATGTATGTACAAATAAGTTGTACGTTCCACCATACAAATTGCTGTCTGCAACAATTTCATCGCCAGCACTAGCAATGTTTAAGATAGCATATGTAATAGCGGCCATTCCTGATGAGGTTGCAACTGCTGCTACGCCACCTTCTAATAAAGCAACTCGCTGTTCAAATACATCAACTGTTGGATTCATTATTCTCGTATAAATATTTCCCGGCTCTTTTAAACCGAATAAATTTTGTGCATGCTCCGTGTCGTTAAAGACATACGATGTTGTTTGATAAATTGGAACAGCACGAGAACCTGTCGTTGGGTCAACAGACTGCCCTCCATGTAATAAAATTGTTTCTTTGTCTTCGTAATTAAAGTTTGTCAAAATAATTCCTCCTTGGATTTTTAAGCCGGCCATTTAACCGCCTTGTGAGATTTGCACGTAGTGCGCTGAACGCACGTATGCTTTGAAGCAGGAATCTGGATTGAGAAGGGGTAGGGATACAAAAAGCCCTCTTCATAAGAAGAGGGCGTTAAATGCTACCGTTCCTCCTCTTATCTTCCAGATCAAGAGATGACCTGTAGGATTTGGCACCATCAAAAGCATATCGAAATGCTTTTAGGTTGCTGGGCTTCATCGGGCCTATTCCCTCCGCCGCTCTTGATAAGAGATATAACTATTAGATTAAAATGTATGTTACATGAAGAAAATACATTTGTCAACAAAAGATTTGAAAAATTCAATGTTGCTGTTTTTCTTTACGAATAGGACGGTGCCTTAAAGAACTGCCCATATAAAGAAAGAGGGCAATCCATATAAAAATAAATGAAAGGAGATGCGCTTGTGAAAAGGTTTCTCCGTACAAGAACACACCGAGAAGTAACATTATTGTTGGCGCAATATATTGCAAAAACCCGACCATTGACAACGGAATCGTACGCACAGCGCTTCCAAATAAAAGGAGCGGTACAGCTGTTGCTACCCCCGTACCAATTAACAATAGTACGGTTAAAGAATCCGCTGTATGAGCGGGTGTTGACCCACTAGAAAAAAACAATACATAAATAAGTGCAATCGGCATAACAATCATTGTTTCAATTGCAAGGCCAAAGAGGGAGCTAAGATTAACCATTTTTTTAAAAAGGCCGTATAAAGCGAATGTTATAGCGAGTAGAAGGGAAACCCACGGGAAAACACCGAAACTAATTGTTAAATTTAAAACGCCGATACTTGCAAGAATTATAGAAAATAATTGCCTTCTCGTCAGCCTTTCTTTTAGCACAATAATACCGAGTAAAATACTAACGAGCGGATTAATATAATAGCCGAGGCTTGCTTGAATGACATGATCACTGTTAACCGCCCAAATAAAAATTAGCCAATTAAAGCTAATGATAAAGGATGCTGATAGGATGCTAATTAATTTTTTTCGATCAGCGATTAATTGCTTGCACGTCTGCAAGAATGAAGATCCTTTTCGTAAAAGTAGAATTACGGCCATCATAAGTACAAAAGACCAAATAATACGGTGCGCTAATACGGTATCTGCTGGAACGTTATTCACGAGCTTCCAATAAATAGGGAGGAACCCCCATAATATATAAGCAGCCAATGCATATATAATCCCTGATTTGCTATTACTTGTCATGATGTTTCCCTCTTTTCCAATAAAAGTACAGTTCGTGACGATTAAAAGCGCGCTGCGAATTAATTCCTTCGGTGTACGGCAATTGTTTCGTCAAGCAAGGATTTTTCAACAAAAATATATTGAAAATCAACGGTTGCATGAAACATATACAATTTTAGAAGGGATTATACGTAAAAGCAATTACCGCGTCTTTCGTGATTGAGTCAAGTATTTGTGGGTGTTATTTTAAGAAGTTAAAAAAACTCTCTTTGTATTCGTTACTATTAGTATTGATTCCTACCGACCGCAGTAGATATACACTACGCTTTCCGAGGAGGCTGAAGCCGTGCCCGCGGAAAGCATCCACCTGCAGTGAAAATCAACGGTGTTATTCATGTGTATATCGTTCGAAGTAAAATTGATCACATATTATCTAATTAGATTCGTGCATCTGTTCCCCCACAAACATTTTACTCATACGTCTTTCGTAATCGTCTTGCAATAACAATTGTACATAATCAAGACCGCGTAAAATGGAAGTAGATGTGATCAATAGAAGCTTTTTAACGTATTGAAATAAGAACGATAAAAACGAGACTCAATCAGTAAAGAAGCTTCGCTTTCAAGTCAATCGCGAATCCTTTATAATGGATTAAAAGTTAGATAAACAATTTTTACAGGGAGGATTAAGCATGGGAAACGATAACAAACGATTTGAAACTACTGCTATACATGAAGGCTATAATGCTAAAGGTATGCACGGAAGTATTTCAACGCCACTATTTCAAACATCTACATATGAATTTGAATCGGCGCAACAAGGTGAGCGCCGATTTGCTGGTGAAGAGGAAGGATATATTTATTCTAGAATTGGCAATCCAACAGTAACTGTATTGGAAAAGCGCATCGCTGCAATGGAAAACGGAGAGCGTGGACTTGCATTTAGCTCTGGAATGGGTGCGATCTCAGCTGTATTAATCGCATTAACGAAGGCTAACGATCATATTTTATGTTCATCGGGCATTTATGGATGTACATTTGGACTTTTGACGATGATGAAGGAAAAGTATAATATGTCCTTTGATTTTATTTCGATGGATACAAAGGAAGAAATACGCGCGCAAATTAAGCCAGAAACGTCTTGTATTTATGTGGAGACACCGATTAATCCGACAATGAAGTTAATTGATTTACAAATGGTCGCAGAGGTAGCTAAAGAATATAACATACCTGTAGTAGTGGACAACACATTTTCCTCGCCATATTTACAACGTCCACTAGAATTAGGCTGCGATGTAGTTGTTCATAGTGCAACGAAGTACTTAAACGGTCATGGGGATGTAATCGCTGGGTTGGCAGTTGGTAAAAGAGAGTTTTTAGACGAAGTTGCTGCAACTACACAAAAGGATATCGGTGGCGTAATAGGGCCTTTTGACGCTTGGCTTTTGCTTAGAGGAATGAAAACATTGCCACTACGCATGGATCGCCATAGCGATAATGCAGAGAGAATATTTGAAAAGCTGCGCAAGCATCCAAAAATAAAGGCTATTTATTATCCACATGATACAAATCATCCGAATTATCCGATTGCTAAAAAGCAGATGAAGCGTGGCGGTGGTGTGATCGCTTTTGAAATTGGTGGCACGAAAGAAGCAGCTCAAGCATTGTTAAATGATTTAGCATTTCTAAAAGTAGCGGTCAGTTTAGGCGATGCAGAAACCTTAATCGAACATCCGGCAACAATGACACATGCAGTAATTCCAGAAAACGAGCGTCTGCTTATGGGAATAACCGATCAGTTAATTCGTCTTTCTGTCGGACTAGAGGCATGGGAAGATATTTGGGAAGATTTAGAGCAAGCGTTAAATAAACTATAAAAATCGTTTGTATGAAAATTAAGTCCACATGAATGTAGTACATATGATTTGCTTCAGCAATAATATATGTGCAATTAATTTGTGCTTTAAAACGCATTGGATAAGCAAACAAATTGGGTTCGATTATCTTCTTTGATAACCGAACCCATTTTCATTCGTTCATTTTTAACTCAAAATAGAAAGTTACATGATTGTGCCTAGTGAGTATGCTTATTTTTTGCTATCTTGATTCGGTCCTTTAAGAAAGGCACTGCCAATTAGTAAAACAAGGGCGATAATCGTAAATAAATTTACACCGCTTTTCTTTTCCTGCTTTGGTGCCTCATTCGCCTTTATAAGCTCCTTGTTTGTTTTCCCTTGCTCTGTTGCTGAAATGGCTAGGGTTCCTGACTGTTTAGCTGGAGGTGACGAAATCGTCGTTACAGGCGTGCTTTTAACGGCTTGTTCGCTTGCTTTGCTCGCACGTATATCTCCTTGCGCTTGCGCCTTTTCTTCAATACCGATGGCCGGATCAAAGCTTGCCGGATTGTGCCGGCTCTTATTATAGTTTTTGGCTAATATCCAAGATAGCAGTGTCACAATTAAAATAAGAGAAATTGCAAGTGTGTCCTTCATTGCTGCGGACATTTCAAAAGTGCTCGATGCTGCTGCCCGATCTTCTGCCTGTACATAGCTTTGCATAGAAAAAACGAACAGTAAACTAGTTAGAATAGCAAATACTTTTTTCAATTGAATACGTCCTCCATTTCATCATATGGTCAAATATATCATTATCTGAAATATTCAGCAAATAGTCTGATTTTGTCGTTCAAAAGCAGTTTCGGAAGTTATCGAACGATTTCGTTCTATGCTATATTAGTTAGTAGAAACAGTTTTGTTTTAGTTGGCTCGATAAGGGTATGATAAAGTATCTGTATCATGCTTTTTTTACAGAAAGCTATTAAGTCTTATTTCTTTCGGGTTAGTTGTTCGGTTGAATGAAGGAGTGTTGTTACATGCAGGCAGCTCAATTAATACCATATTTGATTAGTCTTATTATGATTTTTAACTTTGTGTTGGCTTTTACGATTATCTTTTTAGAACGAAAAAACCCTAGCTCAACTTGGGCATGGTTAATGGTACTTTTTTTTATTCCCATTCTTGGTTTTATTTTATATTTGATTTTTGGCAGGAAGTTAAGTCATAAACGCATTTTTACATGGGATACGAAAAGTAGACTCGGTGTGTTAAAAGAAGTTCAAGCTCAGTTACGAACATTAGAAGAGAAAACGGTTTATTTTAAACAAGATGTATTAATGCAATATAAGGACTTGTATTATTTGCATTTAAAAAACAACGATGCAATTTATACGCAAGATAATGAAGTAGATATTTTTACAGATGGAGTTGCTAAGTTTTCTTCATTAATTACGGATTTAGAACAAGCGAAAGACCATATTCATTTATTATATTATATTATTAGACACGATCAGCTCGGTACTCGAATTGCCGATGTCCTTATAAAAAAAGCTCATGAAGGGGTTGAAGTTCGTCTGCTGTATGATGATATGGGCTCGCGCTTACTAAGTAGAAAGTACATACAGCGTTTAAAGGCAGAAGGAATTCACGTCGATGCATTTTTTCCACCGAAAATACCGAAAGTAAATTTTAAAATTAACTTCCGTAACCACCGCAAGCTTGCGATTATCGATGGACAAATCGGCTACATTGGTGGCTTCAATATTGGAGATGAATACTTAGGTAAAAATGAACGGTTTGGGTATTGGCGAGACACGCATTTACGTATTTCTGGGGATGCCGTTCGTAATATGCAAACGCGTTTTATATTGGATTGGAACCAAGCTTCAAGGAATCATATCCCATATGAAGAACGATTTTACGTAGGGAAAGCAGCAGGAGATGTTGGTGTGCAAATTGTTTCCAGTGGGCCAGATTCCGATTGGGAACAAATTAAATATGGATACATAAAAATGATCTTGACGGCAAAGGAATATGTATATATTCAGACACCATACTTTATTCCCGATGAAAGTTTAATGGATGCTCTTAGAATTGCGGCACTGTCCGGCGTTAAAATTAAAATTATGATCCCAAATAAACCAGATCATCCTTTCGTGTATTGGGCTACTTTATCGTACATAGGAGAGTTATTAAACGAAGGAGCAGAAGTTTATTTGTACCAAAACGGTTTCCTACATGCGAAGACAATTGTCGTTGATGGAAATGTTTCATCTGTTGGAACGACAAATATTGATGTGCGAAGCTTCCGGCTTAACTTTGAAGTAAATGCCTTTTTATATGATAAAGATATTGCTAAAGAGCTTGTTAAAGTGTTCCAACAGGACATTACACTATCAACGCAGATGACAAAGGAGCTGTATAAAAAACGCTCGTTAGGTATTCGGTTCAGAGAGTCAATCTCGCGTTTGCTGTCACCGATTCTTTAAATTGATGAAAAAACGCCGTTCTTAAAAGCAATGGACGTATAAAGCACCTTTACAATTAAGGAGGAATGACATATGGAAAGAAAACCTTGTTCTAATTCGCTAACCGTAAAAACGGCTCACGTATTACCACCAGATGCCAATACACATGGCACACTCTTTGGTGGAAGACTTATGGCGCACATAGATGATGTTGCTGCAATAGCCGCTGCACGACATGCGAGAAAAACGGTCGTAACAGCTTCAACGGATTCTGTTGATTTTTTGGAGCCTGTTAAAGAAGGCGACTCCATTTGTGTAGAGGCGTTTGTGACGTGGACACATCACACATCTATGGAGGTTTTTGTAAAAGCGGTAACGGAGGACCTACTGACGGGCGATCGCAAAGTATGCTCCACAGCTTTCTTAACTTTTGTTGCGATTGATGATGCAGGCAAGCCGACACAGGTACCATCTGTTTATCCGGTTTCCGAAATAGAAAAAATGCTACACGAAGGTGCACCAATTCGAGCAAAACATCGAAACGAAAGAAGAAAGCAATCTAAAAAGATGGCAGCAACGTTCGGCACCGATTTTCCGTGGGATTCCGAAAGGTAACAAATCTTTAGTAGTTTAAAAGTAATGGAGGCGACAAAATGATTGATCAAAAAACAAAAGAGAAATATGCGGAGTTAGCTTTGCGTACAGGCGTTAATTTACAAAAAGGCCAAGCGCTATTAATTAATGCACCGATAGAAGGAGCTGATTTCACTCGAATCGTTGTACGGAAGGCGTATGAATTAGGTGCAAAAGATGTGCACGTAAGCTGGGTAGACGATGAATTAACATTATTAAAGTATGAGCATGCAGCAGAAGAAGTGTTCGCTACCTATCCAGAGTGGAGTGTGAAGATGCAAGAATCATTTGCTACTAACGGTGGGGCGGTATTGTCGATACGTTCAACGAATCCAGATTTGCTGGAAAATATTGATCCAAATCGAATTGCAACAGCAAATAAAGCTGCTGCCCAAGCATTAACAAATTTCCGCCGCTATATTATGAACGATAAAATTACGTGGTCGATTATTTCAATTCCAACTGGGGATTGGGCTCAAAAGATTTTTCCGGACGATTCGAGAGAAGGTGCTATTGAAAAGCTATGGCAGGCGATTGCGAAAATTGTTCGCGTGGATCAAGATGACCCAATTGCTGCTTGGGAAACGCTTAACAATACATTGAAAATAGCGAGAGAAGCATTAAATGAACGTAATTATGACAAATTAATATTCAAAGGGCCAGGAACGGACTTGGAGATCGGCTTGCCAAAAGGCCATATATGGAAGGGCGGTTCTGCACAATCCGAAAAGGGTATTCCATTTAATCCGAATATGCCAACAGAAGAAGTGTTTACTGTTCCGCATAAATACCAAGTGAACGGCACGGTCGCAAGTACGAAGCCATTAAATTATGGCGGTAGCGTAATTGACCGCTTTAGCTTAACCTTTAAAGATGGAAAAGTGATTGATTTTAAAGCGGAGCAAGGGGAAGAGACGTTAAAGCACTTGCTAGAGACTGATGAAGGCGCACGCCGCCTTGGAGAGGTAGCGTTAGTTCCAGATGAGTCACCGATTTCCCAATCTGGCTTAATATTTTATAACACGTTGTTTGATGAAAATGCATCGTGTCATATAGCGTTAGGTAAAGCATATCCGACGAACTTGGAGGGCGGAGCATCATTGAATGAAAAAGAATTAGATGCCCATGGAGTCAATGACAGCCTTGTTCATGTTGATTTTATGATTGGATCAAATAAGTTATCAATTGACGGTGTGAAGACGGATGGAACGATAGAAGCTGTATTTCGTAACGGAACATGGGCATTCGATATAAGCTAAAACCGAATGCACTTCTGAATGGCCTCATACGTACATACGAGGCGATATACGAAAAATCCAAAATCTGGCTCAACATCTATGTATCCTGTTTAAACATAAGAGTACCTCTGTAGGTTAGTATATGTTACTTTAATCCTACGAAAAGGTGCTCTTTTTGCTTTCAGTTTTTTTGAAATCATTTACTAATCATAGAGATATGAATGCTCAAATCTAGTTGATTGTAACGGAAGGTAGCGACACTGGCGGGAAAAGCATGCGTTCGAAAATCTTTATAGCGGTCACGAATGAGAGCTATAAAAGATGAGGCGATGCCCGCGAAAAAGCGCCCACTTGAACTAAAAATAAAAGCGATGAACAACACACTGTATAACATGTTTTGTGTAGAAGCATTATTCGGATTTCTTATTAAAATGTCAAAAGGAATTCAGTTTAAACTGCATTCCTTTACATATCGAGTAGGCCGTTGTCACAGCCTTCATCTTTTGTACCTTATTTATGTTTTTCAGAACGCAAGCTTCATCGCTTATTTTAAAGAAGATTGTTTTTTACGAGAACGGCTTTAATCTTCGTAAAGGTGTATTCCTCAGGCAATATGTCTTTTACCGGAGTTAATCGCTTATCATCACTTTGTTCATATGCGTCAAGAACGACACGTTCTTCCATGTCGGTGAAAAATATTTCCCATGCAATCGGGTATCCAGCTTTAAATGCTTTAAATAAATGACCTTCAATCGTCTGATGGCTCATATTTCTAATTACAGAGATGGCAGATATTGACTTGCCAGCTTGAAAGAGCTGATAGCTTACTATGTGACTCGGCTCTTCCTTTTGTTGTTTTTTTCTCGTTGAATTGTCGAGTCGATTCGTGGAAATTTGAATTTTTGGCTTTGCTTCCGGATGTTGTTCTTTCCATTCATGTATTAATTGAAGGAAAGGCTCTCCGTATTGTTCGTATTTTTTATTTCCAATCCCTTTAATTGATAACATCGCTTCTTTTGATGTTGGAAGATAGCGACACAAGTCTTTTAATGTAGCGTCCGAGAAAAGAACATAGGGTGGAACTTGTTCGGCATCGGCAATTTCCTTTCGTCGCTTCCGCATGCCTGAAAACAGCGCCTCATTGTAATCAATTACTTCATTTGTTGGCATCGGCGCAGTGTATATCCATACCGATTGTTTTCCTTTTAACACGTTAACCGATTGTTTATTTAGCCTTAAAACAGGATATTTGCCTTCCTCGGTATCTAATAGCTGCTCCGCTATTAGAAAATGAATCCATTCTGTAAGTTCTTTTTCTGTATAGTTCGATAAAATACCATACGTTGATAGTTTATTCAGTTGAAAGCTGTCGATTCTTTTATCCTTCGAGCCTTTTAATACTTTTGCTGTCATACTGACTCCATACCGCTCCCCCATACGTTTTACACACGATAAAATCATCTGTGCTTCTTCTGTTATGTCGGTTTTCTCTTGTCGGTCTACGCAATTGCTGCATCGATTACAAGGCGTATGTTCGTTGGCATCATTAAAATAATCCAAAATAAAGTTCGTTAAGCAACCGTGTGTATAACAATAATTAGTCATTGCTTGCAGCTTTTGATATTCCAATTGCTTTGCCGCTTCATCCATGGTCGATTGTTCAATTAAAAATTTTTGCAATTGAATATCCTGTGGCGAAAATAAAAGCACGCAATCACTAGGCTCTCCATCTCTTCCGGCTCGTCCCGCTTCTTGATAATACGATTCAATATTCATAGGCATAGCATAATGAATAACAAAACGGACATTCGATTTATCAATCCCCATTCCGAAAGCGTTCGTAGCAATCATTAGAGCATTATCTTCATATGTAAAAGCGGATTGCGCTTTTTTTCGTTCGGTCTCGGATAACCCCGCGTGGTATTTAAGGGCTCGATAGCCTCGTTTTTGCAGTTGGTCGTATAAATGGTCGGCCTGTTTTCGGGTTGCAGTATAAATAATTCCAGACTTTTCTTCTTGTGTGGGCAAGTAGTCTCGAATATAAGACGATTTATCTTTTCCTTTTACGACGTGAAAGGATAAGTTTTTCCTTTCGAACCCCGTTTTAACAATGTGTTCGATTTGCAAAAGCGAACAAATATCCTCAATTACTTGTTCTGTTGCAGTTGCTGTAAGTGCAACAATGGTAGGTACATGTGCTAATTTTTGCAAGCTCGGGATAATCGAACGGTAGCTAGGTCGAAAATCATGCCCCCATTGAGAAATGCAATGTGCTTCATCAAAAGCAATCAAAGAGATGGTGAG
The DNA here is from genome assembly GCF_051846935.1 of Virgibacillus sp. W0430. NCBI lineage: Bacteria > Bacillati > Bacillota > Bacilli > Caryophanales > Bacillaceae > Virgibacillus > Virgibacillus sp. W0430. Next base: position 115,430 of record NZ_JBPYCS010000002.1, on the reverse strand, counting down.
TCGTTGAAGACTTTTTATAAAGGAATAAGAATTAAACCGTTCAGGAGCAACGTACACAAACGTATACGCTCCTTTAGCCATTTTCCAAAGTCTATCTTGTTGCTCAGAGGAAGAAAGTGAGCTGTTAATATAGGTTGCTTTAATCCCATTTGCTTGTAATGCATCGACCTGATCTTTCATTAGGGAAATTAATGGAGAAATAATAATTGCTGTTCCGCTCATTGTTAGGCCAGGGATTTGATAGCACAGTGATTTTCCACTTCCAGTCGGCATTACTGCAAGTGTGTTGCTTTTATGTAAAATTTGTGTGATCGTTTCTTTTTGTCCGGCTCGGAATTCGCTATAACCAAAGTATGTTTGCAAGACTTCTTCTATTTTCATTCGTGTGCTCCCCCTTTACAACTCATATCGTAACATGAAATTGTGAATTCGGATAAAAATTCAGCTGCTATCATATGCTTCGTTTTATAGCATCGATTAATTAAGGCGACTATTTAACGTTGAAAGTTCACACAAGCGAATGCGATCCCCCTAACCTTTTAAAAATAAAAATAATCGCAATAACAGTTTACTTTCTATGAATTCAGCATTACAATGTTCTTTATATTTAAATATACGCGTGGCATAGGAGGACTTGTATGGAACTATCCCTTTTATTTGAAATCATGCTAATTGGCTTATTGGGAATAGGGTCTCAATGGTTAGCATGGCGATATAGCTTGCCGGCAATTGTTGTTATGTCTATTGCAGGATTAATGGCTGGGCCTGTGCTTGGCTTGATGAACCCGGAGGAAAGCTTTGGAGATTTATACAGTCCTATCATATCGGCCGCAGTTGCTATTATTTTATTTGAAGGAAGTTTAAACTTGAATGTGAAAGAGCTTCGCGGACTAGGAAAGCCAGTATTTCGCATTTCGACGGTTGGAGCATTTATTGCGTGGATACTTGGATCGCTTACGGCTCATTACGTTGCAGGTTTATCATGGGCAGTTGCATTTGTAATTGGTGGTCTATTTATTGTTACTGGACCTACGGTTATTTTGCCATTGCTTCGACAATCAAAATTAAAACCTCGCCCAGCTAAAATTTTAAAGTGGGAAGGGATTATCGTTGATCCAATTGGTGTATTGCTTGCTGTTTTTGCTTTTGAAATTATCGCATTTCTTACTGCTAGCGGTACAAATGGAACAACGCTGCTCCTGTTTTTTCTCGTTTCAATCTTTGCTGCGGTGTTCGGGATCATTTGTGGTCGGTTTATCGGATGGATGTTTGAGACAGGGCATATACCAGAATTTCTAAAATCGCCTTCAATCTTTGCTTCTGTTATTTTGTGCTTTACGATATCAGATGAATTGATGCATGGACCTGGCTTACTTGCTGTTACGGCAATGGGGATGACGTTAGCGAATATGGGTATTAGCTCAATAAGCGATATGCGTCACTTTAAGGAAAATGTATCTATTTTATTAATTTCGGGAATTTTTATTATGCTTGCTGCATCATTAAAAATGGAGACAATTTTGCACATTTTTAATCCGCATATTATTGGGTACGTTTTATTAATGATGTTTTTAGTTCGTCCATTGTCTATCTTTCTTTCTACAATCGGTTCCGGCCTGACAGTGAACGAGAAGGCACTTGTTGGATGGATTGCACCGCGTGGTATTGTAGCATTGACAGTATCAAGTTATTTCGCTTCTGTTTTAACAGAGTACGGCTATGAAGACGCATCGATCTTAACGACACTTACGTTCGGACTTGTGTTTTTTACCGTTGTTGCACATGGCTTTTCAATTGGCTGGCTTGCGAAGAAGCTACACCTTTCCTTAGAAGGAAAGCCCGGAACAATTATTGTCGGTTGTAATCGTTTCACCGTCGGTTTGGCAAAATCACTTGAAAAGGCTCGGGTTCCAGTCATAATTCTTGACACATCTTGGGAAAATTTACGATATGCTCGTAATGAAGGCGTACCTTTCTATCATGGAGAGATTTTGTCGGAACAAACCGAGTATAACTTAGATACGATTCCTTACGATTATTTAATCGCCGCTACTGATTTTGACTCGTATAATGCACTCGTTTGTACGACATTTATGCCAGAATACGGGCGCACAAACGTTTTTAAAGTAAATCCGTATTTGGAAGAGCACAATAGCTCTGAAAACATTGTCGATAAAGTTGGTGGCCGTGTTCTCTTTACAAATGAAATATCGATGGAAGATTTAATTAATAAAATTATGCAAGGCTATATTTTCAGACAAACGACATTAACACCTCAATATAGCTATGAGCAATATCGAAAGGATAAGGCGGACTCTACTGTGTTTTTATACGCGCTTAAATCCTCCGGACAAGTTAATTTTTATACAGAGGACATGCGAACAACACCAAGTGCTGGGGACATTATCGTAAGTCTCACACCTCCTAATAAAGAAATAAAAAAGATTAAAGAAAAATTGGAGAGTCAGCGAAATAATAATTAATAATCGTTTTGCTTTCGTAGTTGAAATGCAGTTTACGGGACGATGTAAATAAATAGAGTATACGAATTATCCTCTAGGGAATGCTGCAACTATGTTACAGATCGTATAAAAGTTGAGACTCGGTCAATATAAAAAAGGTTCTTTGCAAATGACGTTGGCGATGTATGTTAAGTTGAGGAATACGTACTAATGTAGTAGAACGAAAATTATGGAAGCTTGCGCTCTGATTTCGCTGACTTGCACTACAGCCGATAGGCTTTCCGCGGTTACTGCCTCAGCTTCTGTAGCTCCTCTATCGGAGTCGCTACAGTAATCTTCGGACGCGTGCTATTTCCCCAGGTGTCCGTCGACTTCCGCTCCAGTCAGCTTAAAAAGGGCTAACAGCCTTAGTGCACACACTTTAATGCTGTTTCATTTAAATTGGCGTGTGTTTCTTTATGTTTTGTATTGTATTTTGTTTCTACAGGCTTTCGCTTGATGGAGATAATATTTTCTATAAGAAAATAAAAATGACGTTCGTGACTTCGCATTTCCCTACCAAAAAAGTAATGTGATTTTCCTCACCAACGTCATGTATTGCACAAACTGAAAAAAGCTTGCTATTTGCTTTGTAGGAGCAAATGCAAGCTTTTTCGTTTATTTACTTATTTTCGATTGCTTCTATTCGTTTGTTAATTGCAGCAATTTCGTCCTCAAGTCGAATGAGCTGCTCCTCTGCAGACGATACTCGTCCTCCGACAAATTCAAGTTTATCCATATCGCCTTGTATCCGGACATAATCGGATTTGAGCTCTGCTAGTTTTTCTTTTAACTGTTTTTCATTCAACATAAAAACCCCTCTTTATAGTAGTTTACTAGAGTCGATCAAGCTTTATAGCGGAGAATCGACTAGAGTAATGCATCTTCCTTTGAATCCTTTGATTGCTCATACGTTCGATAAAAGTGCGTTACGATCGTTTTAATAACGGCATAAAATGGAACTGCAAACAATATTCCTAGAAAACCAGCAATACTGCCAGCCGCTAAAATTACCGTAATGACCGTAAGTGGATGTAAATCAAGGACACGCCCCATTACATTCGGTGAAATTAAATTACTTTCAATTTGCTGGGCAATAATTGTTACGATAATAACCCAGACGATCATCATGGGTGATTGGAAAGCACCGACGATAACGGCTGGAATTACAGCAATAAAAGGCCCGAGAAATGGAATTACGTTCATAATCATCGCAAATAAAGCGAGTGTTAAGGAATATTTCAAACCTAAAATAACGTAACCGATAAATAGTAAAACGCCTACACAAAAGCTAACGATTAGCTGGCCTTGGATAAATGCAGTCAGTGCTTCGTCAATTTTACTTAACAAATTTCGGATGTTTTCTGCCTTTTTCTTTTCAAAAATTTGCGTAATAAATGGAATGAGTTTGTCTCCGTCCTTCAGCATGAAAAATAAGAAAAATGGAATGAGGACGAGAGAAGCTACAAATGTAATAATATAGCCGATAAACCCGAATAAACTGCTCATAATATCTTCTAAGTATGTTTGAATGTTATCTGTGAAATTATTAATTGCATCATTTACCTGTTCTGGTATAACGATTTGTCCAGACTGAAAAGACGCAATAAAACGTTGTGCCGAATTTACCATCTTAGGAACATTATCCATTAAATTGTAAAATTGTTGTTGTGCGATTGGAAAGATATAAATGACGAATAGAAAGCCAATTAATAATAACAACAAAAACACGAGCAGGATAGAAACAATCCGATTTATTTTCAGTTTTTCAAATAAATGCATAATCGGTTTTGTAATGTAATATAAAATGCCTGCGCCTATTATTGGTACGGCCACTGCACCGACGTATTGCAGTACAGGGGTAAAAACAAAACTCGTTTTTGACATTAAAAAGATTAATAGAAAGATGAGAATAAATATGATTAACGATTGAAACCAGCGATTTTTCAGCATCACATCACAACTTCCTTTAGTAGATTTACTAATTTGTATCTATCATACCTTTTTCAATTCGGATAAGAAAGTGAAATCCAATCCTTACGAGTAGTTTGACCGAAAGCGCCGTGCTTTAAACAATAGAATGAAAGTATGCATAAAATGACTATGTGAGATCTTACGAGTTATTTATTGTGATTGAGTGATTGCGTTCGATTAAGAAAAAGAAGGTAGTACTAAATTTAATCGTATCATCGCTTAATGGATGGTAAAATCAGCAAGCACTGCAAGCGAAGGATATGATAGCAGTGTCGGTATTGCCAAAAGAACAGAATAATTGATAATACAAAAAGGGTGTTTTTCTAGAATTTATATATTCACCTACAAATACGTGATGCATTCTAGAATGAGAATGAAAAGAGTAATAGAATAATTTAGCAAAGTATGCTACTATTTGAACAAACAACGGTTCAGGGGGAACAAGTTAGTGAATAAGTGGAAGAGAGTATACGAGAAATGGAGCAATTATGAATCACTAGCAGCAACGCTCCGTAAACAATTGAATGACATATCAAATGATGATGCGGCATTGGAAGATGCATTTTATAAAGAATTGACATTTGGAACGGGTGGCATACGCGGAATTATTGGGCCCGGTTCAAATCGAATGAACATATATACAGTACGCAAGGCCGTACATGGCCTTTCCTGTTACTTGCTTGAGCATCGGGTGAATGTTAGAGATCGTGGAGTTGTAATTGCTTATGATTCAAGATATTTGTCGCAATCGTTTGCATTAGAGGCTGCAAAAGTTCTAGGCACCTTCGGAATAAAGGCGTATGTGTTTGAATCGTTGCGTCCAACACCTCTGCTCTCATTTGCTGTTCGTTATTTTGGTGCAGTGTCCGGAATTATGATTACTGCAAGCCATAATCCACCCGAATATAACGGGTTTAAGGTGTACAACGAAGAAGGCAGTCAAATAACGCAAGAAGAAGCAAATGCGATTATTTCTCATATTAAACAAGTGGAGAATGAATTAACAGTTCCAATAATGGCAGAAAGAGAACTAGAGGAAAATAAACTCATCCATTGGGTGAATGGTGAAGTCGATCATGCTTACTTGGAGCAGTTACTGCAAATTACAAAAATGAATGAAACGATGTTAAACGAACCGAAGGACTTGAAAATCGTCTTTACTCCATTGCACGGAACCGCAGAGAAGCTTGTACATGATGGGTTAAAACAATTACATTTTGAAAACGTTTATCTTGTTCAGGAGCAGACGATTCCAGATCCTGAGTTTTCTACTGTTGAATCACCTAATCCTGAGGAACACCAAGCATTTACGCTCGCAATGGAGTTAGGTAAAGAGAAGGATGCTGATATCTTGTTGGGTACAGATCCTGATGCCGATCGGTTAGGTGTAGCTGTAAGAGATGATAATGGGCACTATCAAGTGTTAACTGGTAATCAGCTTGGTTCGCTTTTGCTCGACTATTTATTAAGACATAGTGACGATGCGGTTTTACGAAGCAATGCACGCATGCTGAAGACGATTGTGACGACAGAGTTAGGACGATCTATTGCGCTTGCTTATGGAGTGAAGACGATCGACACGTTAACAGGTTTTAAATATATTGGTGAAAAAATAAATGAATACGATGCGACAGGCGAAACGTTTGTTTTTGGCTTTGAAGAAAGCTATGGCTATTTAATTAGTACGTTTGCACGTGATAAAGACGCAGTACAGGCTGCTGTTATGGCTGCAGAAATGGCTCAATATTGGAGAAATAAAGGAAAATCGTTATTAGATGCTCTTGAAGCGTTATATGAACAGCACGGATATTATCTAGAAGGCATAGTTTCATTAACGTTAAAAGGGAAAGAAGGTACAGAAAAAATCAACAATATTATGGATTATGTACGAAAAAATCCACTTGATGAAATTGCCGGGCTGCAAACGATAGCTATTGAGGATTATGCGGCAAGCAAACGTGTTATGATAGAAGGCAATAAGACGGAAATGCTTGACCTTCCAAAGGAAAACGTAGTTAAATATGTGCTGGAAAACAAAAGCTGGGTTTGTTTAAGGCCTTCTGGTACAGAGCCTAAAATTAAATGCTATTACGGTGTTTGTACGTCGAGCAAGGAAGCGAGTCGTGTTCAACTCGCTGCTTTGGAAGAAGCAATTGAGCAAGTAATGCAGCAGGCGATAAAATAGAAGGTAAGATGAAAAGATAGAAAAGCTCGTTTAATGCTTAGGGAATCGGGTACTCTATGACTATGGTAGAGGCCCTTCGACAAAATAATTGACATTCAGCTAAGCAGCATGGTTTAATTAAGTAAATTGCATATTCCTAAAGGGGAGTAGCTGCACAATTGAAGTCGTCATTACACGAGGATTCGTCCTCCGGCTTAATTGGCAACAAACGTTGTTAGCGAGACCTTTACCATCGTAGGTAAGGGTCTTTTCTGTCGAATTTGTATGATTCCTGCCTACTGGTGGGGATCATTTTTTATTTAAAGGAGAGACAGTATGGACGCACAATTACTATTGGAATATTTATGGGTTCTCGTTATCTTAATTGGACTGGAAGGCCTGCTTGCAGCGGATAATGCTTTAGTTTTAGCGATTATGGTGAAGCATTTACCCGAAAAGCAACGACGCAAGGCTCTGTTTTATGGATTGGCAGGAGCGTTTGTTTTACGTTTCGGCTCTTTGTTTGTTATTTCTTTTCTCGTTGATATTTGGCAAGTACAAGCACTAGGCGCTTTATATTTATTGTATATTTCAATTAAACATTTGTATGATCATTTTAGACATAAAGAGTCGAAGAAAAAGCCTAAAGCAAAGGAAAGCGGTTTTTGGATGACCGTATTAAAGGTAGAAATTGCTGACCTTGCTTTTGCAATTGATTCAATTTTAGCAGCCGTTGCCCTTGCTGTAGCACTTACACCAACTGGTTTGTTTACAGTCGGTAGCCTTGATGGAGGACAGTTTCTCGTAATATTCGCTGGTGGGATGATTGGTGTAATTTTAATGCGTTTTGCTGCCAATGTATTTGTTAAGCTATTATACCAACGTCCAGGGCTTGAAGTGGCCGCCTTTATGATCGTTGGTTGGGTAGGGATAAAACTATCCATTCTTGTACTAGCGCATCAAGATATTTTACTTATCCCCCATGCATTTCCGCACTCAACGACATGGAAGGTAATTTTCTATACTGTATTAGTTGGTATAGCGGCAGGTGGTTGGTTTTTATCGGGTCAAAAAGAGACAAATCAACATTCAATTCAAGAGTAGCGATCTGACCGAATCTAATTGCTCAAAGCCAAAATTTTTGAATAAACAATTCGTACGTATACGTACCATAGCTTCGGACAAGCTGAACGTCCGAACACAGCTGATAACTGCCTGCAGGCGCTTCAGCTGTTTTTTTTGTTATCCGTGCGATGAAAGCAAATCAGTTTGTATAAAAAGGACAACGGGTATGCATATAATAATATATTTCAAAAGGAGGCTTTCCAATGCCAGTACAAACAAAACGTATTTATGAATCCTACGATAAAAAGGATGGTGTTCGTGTATTGGTCGATCGCGTTTGGCCACGAGGAGTAGCTAAAGACGAGGCAAAATTGGATTACTGGTTAAAAGAAATCGGGCCTACAAATGAGCTTCGTAAATGGTTTGACCATGATCCGGATAAATACGATACGTTTAAAAGGAAATATAAGGAGGAACTAAAAACGGGTGGACAGAAAGAAGCATTAGACGAATTAAAATCGATTACTAAAAAACACAAAAAAAATGTAACGTTGCTGTTTGCTGCAAAGGACGAAAAAAATAATCAGGCGAAAGTATTAAAAGAAATTATTGATCATGTGAATGTTTAAAATAAAACGCCAACTGTAAGTTAAAATAATGCGTTATGTAAATTTATTGTAAACTTTTACGACGAAAGGTAGAAAATGTCCTCTGTTGACCGTATGGTATAGTTGTATTGATGGTTTAGGAGGACAAAATGCAAAAAAATTCTCTGTTTGAAATATTACGAACATCACTAAAATTAGGATTGACGTCCTTTGGTGGTCCGGTTGCACATCTCGGATATTTTAAAAATGAGTATGTAGACAAACGCAAGTGGCTTGATGATAAATCTTATGCCGATATTATTGCCTTAACGCAATTTTTACCAGGTCCTGCTAGCAGTCAGGTAGGAATGGCAATTGGTATGATCAGAGGTGGCTTGTTGGGAGGAATGGTATCTTGGTTTGGCTTTACGATACCTTCAGTAATCATACTCGTATTGTTTGCTAATCTATATCAATCGTATACGTGGGAGGACGCTGTCTGGATTTCTAGCTTAAAGATTGTCGCAGTTGCAGTAGTGGCGCATGCAGTATTTAATCTTCGAAATAAACTTGCACCTGATCGGATTCGGATAGCAATTGCTTTATTTAGTGCAGCAGCAGTGCTCGCCTTTCCGACTGCATTTGCTCAACTAGCAATTATAGTTATTGCTGCATTATTTGGCTTTTTTATGTTTACGAAGCAACATGAGCCAACAATTCAATCCTTTTCTATTCCCATTACAAAAAAACAAGGGGCTTTTTCGTTAGCTTTGCTCGCTTTACTCTTAATTGGAATCCCTTTTTTAGCCCAAATGTTCTCGCTAATTCATTTGCAATTATTTAATGTTTTTTTTCGAGTAGGTGCACTTGTGTTTGGAGGCGGACACGTCGTATTACCATTGCTTGAAAGAGAAATGGTGCCGACAGGATTAGTAACGTCAGGTGATTTTTTAGCTGGTTACGGTATGGCTCAAGCAGTTCCGGGTCCTTTGTTTACATTCGCTAGTTATTTAGGAACGTTGGTTAATGGAATGACAGGGGCAGTAATTGCTACAGTCGCAATCTTTCTCCCTGCTTTTTTGCTTGTCGTTGGTACATTACCTTATTTACAGGAGCTGCGACAGAATATGCGATTTCAAGGAATGCTTAATAGTGTGAATGCGAGTGTTGTAGGCATTTTGTTTGCAGCTTTATATGATCCTGTTTTTACAAGCTCGATTCATAGCAATCTAGATTTCGCGCACGCCACTCTATTATTCGTATTGCTTCAAATATGGAAGCTTCCTGCGTGGCTTATTGTTGTAATAGGTGTTACGTTAGGACAATTGATTGTCCTAATTTGAATAGAAGTATTGTGAAGGTGTCCGCTGCAAGTTAGTTAAATCGAGTAGAGGAGGCGTATAGATGGCAAAGCACCATTTTCATTTAAAAGCGCAATGGCCAGGTGGGAGAAATAGTGAAGGGTATATTGAAGCAGGTAATTTACAGTCGGTTATTTCAATTCCAGATGCGATGGACGGTCCAGGCGTAGGGACTAACCCGGATGAAATGTTACTAGGTGCCGCATCGACCTGTTATCTTATTACATTAGCAGCAATGATAGAGCGAAGAAATTTACCTTTAGAGGAAATGCTCCTTGAATCGGTAGGGATTGTTGAAGTTCATAACGGCGTATTCACTTATGAAAGAATCATACATCAGCCAACTGTTATTTTGAAAGAAGAAGCTACAGACGAGCAGTTCGTAACTTTGGAAAAGCTTGTGAAGGCAGCAGACAAAAGCTGTATGATCTCCCGGGCGATTCGGGGGAATGTGGAAGTGGAGGTCCAAGCAAACCTTCCACGCATAAAAAGTAATGTTAACAATTCTTTTTAAATACTATTTTAGTTACAGTATATTTTTAGCGCATTATAGTAAATGCCCTTTTTACCGAGGTGTATTTTGTATAATGCGCTATTTGCATTGGTGGAAGCTTTGTTGCCACGCTTTTAAATACGAGTTATTTTGTTGGTTAGTTGTGGCCTTTTTAAGTTTCTAATGAATAAATTAACAAAATATTGACAATTCATAATATTTAGATGTAAACTGTACTTAATTGTACTACATTTTGGTTGAACAATGAAAAAATGTAAGCGGTTTAATTATGGGAATCTGAATAAGTGGAGGAGCTCAAAAAGCAAATGAACGATAAATGGGCTGTAATTACAACTACTTATCACATACTCATAAATACTAAATTAGGAGGCTTTTCGAAATGAAAAAGGTAAAAAAGTCACTGTTTGGTATGTTGCTATTATTTGCTTTATTATTATTTGGATGCGGACAGGATGTAAATACTAGTCAGAGTAATGATTCAGAAGAAAGTGCAGAAGATGAAGCGTTGCAAAAAATAATCGATTCAGAGGTTATTCGTGTAGGGTTTGAGGGAACATATCGTCCATTTAACTTTTTGAATGATGAAAACGAGTATACGGGTTTCGATGTTGATATTGCGAATGAAATTGCTGAAAGAATGGGTGTGAAAGCTGAGTTTATTGCAACATCATGGGATAGTCTTATCGGCGGAGTTAAAGCTGACAAATTTGATGTCATTATAGCTCAGATGACAGTGACGGAGGAAAGGAAGCAAAGTGTAGATTTTACAGATCCGTATGTTGTAACGGGTTCTGTATTGATCACTCGTGAAGATACGGAAGGGATTAATAAATTAGAGGATATTAGTGGGAAAAAGGTTGGGACAGGTACTGGTACAACATTTGCTGAAGTAGCTGAAAGTGTTGAAGGAGCTAATGTCACTTTATATAAAACGGTAAATGAATATCTTCAGGATTTATTGAATGAAAGGCTAGATGTAATCATTAATGATCAATTGCTCATGAGTTATAACATCAAGGAAGAGAAAATACCAGTAAAAATTGTGAGCGATGTGCTTAATGAAGATGAAATTGCTATGGCTGTTAAAAAAGGGAACGGGGGACTTATTAAGAAGCTAAACGAAGAATTAAATAATATTATTGAAGACGGCACGTACGAGGAAATTTATCGAAAATGGTTTGATGCTAATCCTATTTTAAAGTAAAGGCACTAATTATTTGATTGCTAACATCGCACGACAGCGGATGTGGAACACTATTACGTGTTATGTAAATGAATAAGTAGTAAATAGTACGCTGTAAAATCTACCTTTGTAAATAATTGGAGTAATAGACGGTATTGTTCATTAGTCCTCTTTTAGCTTAATAAATTCATAAATGAATAAAGAAGATGAAAAGGGGATAAGAATTGTCCCAAATGATCCTAAGAACATTATCTAGGAACATTACGGAACGTCTACAACATTTGACATATCAATTAATAAAATAAGCAGGTAGCAGTTTGCTTGAAATGAAAGGCGGCATCCTGCGGGAAAAGCATGTGTCTTGAGACTCCACAGCGAGCGTTTTCTAAGAGTAAAGATACGCTAATCCAAGCCCGCAGCGTCCGCTCATAGTGCAAAGCAACGCATGTAACACAGTGTTGTTTTTGCGAAATAGATGCTTGTTCTATTGGAAAACAGGGAAGGAACAATAGGCGAAAAAATAACACTTAAACAAACTATACGAGGGGGAGGACATATGAATTTTTCTATAATAATGGATGCAATTCCTCCGCTATTAAATGCAACATTGATGACAGTTATGTTAGCGGTTGTTTCTATTATAATTGCTTTAGTGCTTGGATTTTTCACAGCATTGGCTCGAATTTCCAAGGTGAAGCCGCTACGTATAATAGCAACTATATATGTATCGATGTTTCGTGGTACGCCGTTATTAGTCCAAATTTTTGTGATTTATTATGGATTACCACAAGTTGGTATTGAATTAGATCCTATACCGTCAGGCATTCTAGCATTTAGCTTAAATGCTGGATCGTATCTATCAGAATCATTTCGCGCTTCCATCTTAGCTGTTGATAAAGGACAAATGGAGGCCGCGGTCTCAATGGGCATGACATATGGTCAGGCAATGCGAAGAATCATCTTACCACAAAGTATCCGAATAGCTATACCTACCCTGTCGAATACATACATTATATTAATTAAAGATACGTCATTAGTCTCCGTTATTACGGTTACAGAATTGCTTCAAATGTCCACCTTAATAATAGCCAAAACCTTTGAACCGTTAACCATATATTTATTGGCAGCAGTTTTTTACTGGTTAGCAATTACTTTTTTTACGATTATTTTGGACAGGGTAGAGAAGAGGGCTTCAAGACATGTAGCGTAATGGCTAAATTATAAGCAATTCTGGGAAAGGAGCTAACAAATGGAAGTAATTCGTTTGCAAAATATAAAAAAGCACTTTGGAGAAAATGAGGTTCTTAAAGATATTACTTTATCTGTAAAAAAAAGCGAAGTCGTAGTTATAATGGGGCCAAGTGGTTCGGGCAAGTCTACCCTTCTTCGTTGTATCACTTTTTTAGAAGAACCGGATGGAGGCGAGGTGCAGTTAGGCGACTTAACAGTAAATACTACACTGCCAAAAAATAAAAAAAGGGCGAATTTAATTAAATGTCTCAGACAAAACACAGGGTTTGTGTTTCAACAATTCAATTTGTTCCCTCATAAAACAGCAATTGAAAATGTGATGGAAGGGCCCATTGTTATTAAAAAAATGGAGCGCGAAAAAGCAAAGAAAAATGCAATCTCATTGCTTAAAAAGGTAGGGTTGGAAGATAGAATGGATCACTATCCCAATCAATTATCTGGAGGTCAGCAACAAAGAGTTGCGATTGCTCGTGCGCTTTCAATGGAACCTATTGTAATGCTCTATGATGAACCGACCTCCGCTTTAGATCCTGAACTCGTTCGAGAAGTACTTCAAGTAATGAAAGACTTAGCAAAAGAAGGGATGACAATGGTTGTTGTAACGCATGAAATGTCCTTTGCTAAGGAAGTAGCTGATAAAGTTGTTTTTATGGATCAAGGTGTTGTAGTGGAGAAAGGCTCATCTGAGGAAATTTTTAAGTATCCTAAAAAAGATAGGACGAAACTCTTTTTACGTACGTTTAATGATGAAAAAGTTGGTACGTAATGCTTGAATAGACAGAATCGGTAAAGTGGAAAGAATACTTTTTATACGCTTTATATTTGTGAAAATATACAAAACGTTTATATGAACATAATTAATCTATTACGCATGTATATATACTGATTTTAGCAACTGAATAAATTAAATTATATTAGGGTTCTCCGGCAATAATATGGACAGCCCTATTTTTGTGCTGCCGATAATGAACCATTTTTTTAGAAAGGAACAATTGAGAGGTGTATGAGTAAAATGTTTGTGGGGGAACAGATGCACGAATCTAAGTAGATAATATGTGATCAATTTTACTTCGAACGATATACACATGAATAACACCGTTGATTTTCACTGCAGGTGGATGCTTTCCGCGGGCACGGCTTCAGCCTCCTCGGAAAGCGTAGTGTATATCTACTGCGGTCGGTAGGAATCAATACTAAAATTAACGAATACAAAGAGCGGTTTTTTAACTTCTTAAAATAACATCCACAAATACGTGACGCAATCTTGAGAGGTTTTTCCTCTTGACACCTTTTGGTCTTCAAGCTAATATTATAATTCATAGTAAATTTATATGAATTATATAAATTAACTTTAAGAATAGGGAGAAAGGAAAGGGATACGTCCAATGTATGTATTTATAAATGTTGTTGTTTTACTTTTAATTATTGGATTGTTAGTGTATATGCAAACGAAGCATATATCTTTTAGCAAGCGCGTATTTACAGGCTTAGGACTAGGTATATTGTTAGGTTCTGTATTACAAATAGTATATGGGGCAGGATCCGATGTATTGAATGAAACAACAGAGTGGTACAATATAGTTGGTAGAGGATATATTCGCCTGCTTATGATGATTGTTATACCGCTTGTAATGGTATCTATTATCCAGTCCATCATTAACTTAGAAAAAACTTCAGAGCTAGGTAAAATGTCTGGATGGATCATTGGCTTTTTAGTTTCAACGGCAATGGTCGCCGCTCTAATTGGAATTGGGAGTGCGGCAATTTTTGATTTAAATGCTGAGCATATTGACATCGGTGAAGCTGAAGCCGAGCGAGGCGATATTTTAGAAACCAGACTTGGGGAGATTGACGGCTTATCAACTCCAGCTAAAATTCTTAATTTTATTCCTTCAAATATATTTTTGGATATGACTGGTGAGCGGCCAACGTCCGTTATAGCGGTTGTAATTTTTTCAATAATCGTTGGAATTGCTGTACTTGGTTTACGGAGGAAAAATCCAGAGCAAGCAGATATGTTTACTAAAATTGTAAATGCTGTATATGCGGTTGTCATGCGAATTGTAACATTGGTGCTTCGTCTTACACCGTTTGGAATACTTGCACTTATTGCAGTAACCGTTGCAAATACTGAATGGTCTGGAATAGTAGAACTAGGAAAATTCGTAGTAGCATCTTACGTCGCATTATTTGTTATGTTTATCATTCACTTAATATTGATCGGCTTATTCGGCTTAAATCCGTTCACATATTTGAAAAAAGTATTGCCGGTGCTTGGATTTGCCTTTACTTCGCGTTCGAGTGCAGGAACAATTCCATTAAATATCCAAGCGCAAAAAAACGCATTAGGCGTCGATTCAGGCATTGCCAACATGTCTGCTTCCTTTGGAGCGACAATTGGCCAAAACGGATGTGCGGGAATTTACCCTGCGATGCTTGCGGTTATGATTGCACCATCGGTTGGGATTGATCCGTTATCGCCAGGCTTTATTATTCAGCTCGTTCTAATTATTGGAATTAGCTCATTTGGTGTAGCAGGAGTAGGTGGCGGTGCTACGTTTGCAGCCTTAATTGTTCTATCATCGATGGGGCTACCGGTTGCTTTAGCAGGTGTTCTTATCTCGGTAGAAGCATTAATAGATATGGGGCGCACAGCACTTAACGTAAACGACAGTATGTTATCTGGAACGTTAACTGCACGAATAATGAAGAAGTTAAACTTAAAAACATTTAACGATCAAGCTGCAATTGAAAAAAGTAGCGGCCTTTAGAAAAAGTTTTCACTTAGATGTATGTTTTGAATCTATTGGGGCTGAAACAGAAGTATTACGTCGAATAAAAACCGAACAATTATATATTTAGAACAGGTTTTTCTGCTGTAGAAGAAAATATACTACGTTTTCATCCGTTTATGCGTTGCATTTACAATGTCTGCTTAGCCTCAGGCGGCTGGTGATCCTCATTAGAGCGAATGCTCTTCCGAGGTGTCACCGCTGCTTTTTTTCTTTTGAAGGGCTATGATGCTTCGTGTGCGTACGAGTCACGAATAAGTTTTTAATTTTTAGTTGCTTGGGTATTTCTACATTTTTTTGTTTATGAAACGATTAAACGAGACGTAATATATTTTCCATTTGTTGCTTTTCTCCAGAAGCGAAATAGTTGGCAAATGGACAGCCTACGGTTTGGATACGATGAGTTATATTATTAACCGAAAACATCGTAGGGGACAAGTCAGAATTTAATTCATCCCAAAACAACGGTGTTGCAATCGTCGCTGATTCGGTTAATCGAGGAGAATAAGGAGCAATAATTGTTTTATCCTTTCCATGCTGAACGTAGTCGATATATAATCGACCGCCTCTGTTTTTCTTTAGCCGTTCTGTCGTAAAATGCAATGGATTCTCCGCCTCAATAGTTTTTGCAATTGCTTCAGTTAGTAAGGCAGTTTCGTTATACGTCATACTTCCGTTACGAATCGGAATATGTATTTGCAACCCTTTATTCCCAGACGTTTTTACAAAAGAAACGAGCGCTAAATCATCAAGCAAACGTTTGATTAATAAACCGGCTTCCACAGCAAGCTGAAAGTGGTCTCGGTCTGGTGGATCAAGATCAAAGACAATCTCATTCGGATGAACAAGATGTGCACTCTGAAATGGAACATGATATTCAATTGCCCCGTGATTCGCAAGCCAAATGAGTGCTTCCAATGAATCACATACAATGAGACGCTTTTTATTTTCCGATATGCTATGTATATAATTTGGAGCATAAGACGGCAAGCTTTTTTGATAAAAAGATGGTCCCGTAATGCCATCAGGAGCGCGAATTACGGTTAAGACGCGATTTTTAAGAAAGGGCAACATGTAACAAGCAATGTTTCGCATATAAACGAGCAGCTCCCCTTTTGTCGTTCCTGTTTTTGGCCAAAATACTTTTTCTTTATTTGAAATTGTGACGGATTTCGGAAGCATTGCTACGTTCCATAGAAGCCTTTTTAGCGTGCAGTTTTCAGGATTTTCATTCGGAAGCAATTGAGAGAACTCTGGTTCTCGCAGTTCCCCTGAATACAACCCGAGCGTATGTAATTCTGCACAAATTGCTGGTGGGAGTGTATATATATTCCCAGATTTTGTTCCTTCTGTTTTAAACAGTTGTTTTAAAATGTGAGCATTTTCATTATCAAGCCCGTGCTTACATTTTCCTATACGGGAAACTTTCCCTTCGTTATAAATCGCTACGGTAAAATAGTTGCTGTACGTGTCGTATGCAACTAGAAAGCAGTATACAGTTCGCCAATTTTTTTGTTTAAACCAAGCATTGTGGGACTTCCCCGGCGTATAAGTACTATCGGTGCGCTTTGCAACGATCCCTTCCCCCTTTTCGTCTGAAATAACTCTCCATACAGGAGCTAAATCTTTATAAGGTTTTACATATTTTATTGGATTATTATGAAGCTCCGTCGGCATTAAAAGACTTGCTAGTTTTTGCTTTCGATCAATATAAGGTTGGTTTCTTATGCTTTCTCCATTGTAAAGGAGAAGATCAAAAGCCATAAAAGATGCCGGTCTTTTTTTCGCTGCATTTAAAATAGTAGTGTTATTTTTTGATCGTCCGCGCTTTTGCAAAAGGGAAAAGTTGCTTTGATAAGAACTGTTTAAAATGACGATTTCTCCATCTAATTGAACTGGGCATATAGATCGAATTTCCTTTCGTAACGTTTCTCCAGCGGTAATAATTTCAGGGAATTGCTTCGATAAATCAATGGCATTTCTACTAATTAATTGAACGTTTGATTGATTAATGTATAAGATTGCCCGAAAACCATCATACTTAATTTCATAAAAAAAATCGACACTGTCTGGTAGTTTCGTTAGGCGAATCGGCTGCATTGTCTTCACATTTTTCATCCTCCCACTTATTAAAGTGGCACAAACAAGAAAAAATACACCGAACGGATAAAAGTTTTCCAATGAGTCAAACTAAATAGTATCATTTGAATGCGTTTGAACAATAGCCGGAATAATAACAGTGAAATTAGTACTAAGGAGTGTTATACATGCACACGATGTGGAAAGGGACGATCAGCTTTGGGCTCGTAAATATACCAGTTAAGATGCATGCTGCTACTGAAAGTAAAGATGTGCGTCTACGTCAGCTGCACAAAGAGTGTCAATCTCCTATTAAATATGAGAAGACATGTCCTGTCTGTGATCGCGATATCAAAGAGGAAGAAATCGTTAAAGCGTACGAGTATGCAAAAAACAAATTTGTTGTATTGGACGAAGAAGAAATTGCTGCATTGAAGAAAGAGCAGGAAGATAAGGCTGTCGAAATCATCGATTTTGTTCAATTAGAGGAGATTGATCCAATATTTTTTGAAAAAAGTTATTATTTATCTCCAAATGAAGGTGGCGGGAAAGCATACAGCTTACTACATGCTGCTTTAAGTGAAACGGGGAAAATTGGTATTGCAAAAATGATGATTCGATCAAAGGAACAGCTTGCTGTTATCCGAATTTATAAAAATGTACTAGTCGTAGAAACGATTCACTATCCAGATGAGGTTCGAGCTGTTCAAGACGTGCCAAATATCCCGAAGCAAGTGGATATCGTAAAAAAAGAACTGGATACAGCTAAGCTCTTAATTGATCAGTTGACAACAGCTTTTGAGCCGGATAAATATACAGACGACTATCGAACGGCATTACTTGAATTAATCGAAGAAAAGAAAAGCAAGGAGCAGACTATATCTAATAAATCGACAGCAAAGCCGGATAATGTAACAAACTTAATGGATGCGTTACAAGCCTCTTTAGATAAAGCAAAGAAAGATAAACCGAAAGCGAAAGGAAATGCAACGGCCAGTACAACGAAACGGAAACGTATAGCTAAATAATAAGCGATTTTACGGATCGTAAGTATCATTTATTCTTTTGTAAATTCTCTAGAATTAATGCTTGTTTTGACATGTACCTTTTCGGTTCTTCTCCGAAGGGGTATTATTTATTGTCTTTTTTTCTAGAGCATCTCAATTTTTTTACGTCATTTACAGTTCATTTACGTTTCGATTAAATTGATTTAAAACAAGGTAAATAATGTTTAAAAGCGGGTATATGGAGCATACGATTAAGTGGGAAACCGAGCATGTATTGCACAACTGTTCGATGAAAATATGAAAAAGGTGGGCTTTTCGTGGAAAGGGAAGCGTATTTTGATAATGCAAAAGTGATTTTAATTTTTTTAGTTGTTTTTGGTCATATTATCCAGCCGTTTATTGACGGCTCACGAGCAATTCATACGCTCTATATTTGGGTTTATACATTTCATATGCCGGCTTTCATTTTGATTTCAGGTTTTTTTGCAAAGGGAATCGGGAATGGGCAATATATATGGAAACTTGCTAAAAAGTTGCTCATTCCATATGCGATTTTCCAACTCGTATATACCGTTTATTACTTTTATATTGGTAAGGAATCTTGGTTTGCGAGTATGTTTTACCCACATTGGTCATTATGGTTTTTAATGAGCCTGTTTTGCTGGCACATACTACTCATTATATTTAAAAAGATACCTGCAGCAGTAGGTATGTCTATCGCTGTAGCAATCGGGCTTTTAATTGGATATATAGGAGAAGTAGGACATACGTTTAGTTTATCGCGAACGTTTGTGTTTTTCCCATTTTTTCTACTCGGATATTGGTTAAACCAAAAGGAGCTAATGAAATTGAAAAGAAAGGTTTTTCAATTAATAGCAGCATTCTTTCTAGTTGGAGTTTTTACCTTAATTTACTTTGCACCAGAAATTAATACAAACTGGTTGCTCGGATCAAAATCTTATATAGACTTAGGATTACAGACGCTCGGTGCACCGGCTCGAATGCTCGTATATACTACTTCTGCTTTAATGACAATGTGCATTCTATCTTGGATACCAAGAAGGAAGTTAGCTTTTACTAAGCTTGGTAAGCGGACGCTCTATGTCTATTTGCTTCATGGTTTTTTTATCCAGTACTTTCGTCAAAATGAATTTTTCGAAGTGAGTCGCTTTATTGATCTCGTAGGGTTATCTATCATTTCGGCAGTCATCTTGCTCATCTTATCAAGTAAGTTCATTATCGGGATTTGGCAGCCTGTTATTGAGGGCAAAGCATCCATGATAAGAAAAACGTGGACACAAGATAAGAAAGCTGTTTAATCGAACATTTTCGTTCGGTGAAAGGAGAGGACAATAAATGAAAGTATGTATTTTTGGTGCAAGTGGATATATCGGAGAGTCTGTATTTGAGCGTTTAAAGGATGCGTCATCTATTGAAACAGTAGGAACCTTCTTGGAAAGAGAAGGTGAAATGAAAAGTGAACACCTGACATTGCTAGATATAAATGAACCAGAATCGTTTTCCGACTTTTATAAAAAAGAAAATCCAGATGTCGTTATTTGGTCTGTAATGAGTGGACCAGAGGAACATCAATTAACGGATCAGGGTTTAATGCACGTAATCACTCATTTAACACCGGAAACAAAGTTAATTTATATTTCAACAGATCTTGTTTTTGCAGAAGGAAAAGGGCCTTATAAACCGGAAGATCCAACTTCAACTTTTCCAGATGATCACTTTTTAGGTAAATATGCTAACGCGAAGGTTAAAGCAGAGCGAATCATTCGGAATGAATTAACCAATTATGCCATTATTCGAACAGGACCCGTCTATGGAAGAAATAAGGCTGGGAATTGGGATCATTTGCTTAACGCTTTTATAACAGATGGAAATGAAGGGAAAACCGTATCTTATCGGGATGATTTAATTCGCACATTTACTCCGATAGAAACTCTTACAGATACTATTATTGATCTCGTAGAAAATAAGAAAACGGGACTTTTCCATGTCGGCGAAAAGGAAGGCAAGAGCTTTTATGACTTTATGAGAGCGATGGCGATAATGCTCGGTTACGAGCCTGGTCAAATTATAAAAGCATCGGAACAGGAGGAACCAGATCATAAGTTGCCAAAGAACATTTCATTAAAAATACCCATTGAACAAGGAAAATAAAAGGACGGTCGTAATGGGGCTTTACATTGCTGCTCGTAGGGATAAAAATAAAATAGCGGAATGCACGCTTTGAGCGGGAAAAGTCACGGGAGGATTACGAAGTAATTTCCACGTGACTTTTTATTAATCGTTCTTTAATAAAATCGCATATAGCTGCTTTTTCGCTGGATGCAAATCTGACGCGTCAGCTACACAAGCTAAAGTAATTCGTTTCTATACTGCAAGAGCAACGAATTAAAATCTACTACAACTGTATCGGAGCAATTGAACTCGAACCTGAGAGCGATACAAAGTTGTGATAGGCCCTACTATTAGCGGAAGAAACCTACAAAGACTCCTGCGGGAAAAGCATGAGTCTTGAGACTCTGCAGGAAGTGTTCTTTTTCCGAGAAATCAATATATTACTCGCCGGACAAATGCGACGGGCGAGTAAATGGATTGGATAAACGATTGTAAAGTAGTGAATCTAAAAAATGATATGCGCTATAAGTGTAATAATCGGTAGCGTAATGATTGTACGTAACAAAAAGATAACTAATAAGTCTTTAAAGGTTACAGGCACTTTGGAGCCTAATAAAACACCACCAACTTCAGACATATAGATTAATTGGGTAACGGATAAGGCAGCAATAATGAAGCGCGTAATCTCAGCTTCAATGGATGCGCCAATAATTGCTGGTAAAAACATATCTGCAAATCCAATTAAGACAGTTTCAGAGGCTTCTTTTGCGTTAGGCACTTGCATCAGTTCAAGTAATGGCACAAAAGGTAAGCCAAGAATTTGGAATAAAGGTGTATATTCAGCTAGAATTAAAGCGATCAAGCCAAAGCTCATGACTACTGGGGCAACACCCATCCACATGTCAAGTACATTTTGAACACTTGACTTAATGATGCTACTCCCATTTTTAACTCCTTTTGCACGCTCTAAAGCTTTTTTGTATCCAAAAGTGAACACATTTTCGGTATTAGGGATTGATTCTTCTTCTTTGGCAGAGCCGTGAAAGTACGTATTTTCAATCCGAGATAGCGGTGGAATTCTCGGCATAATAAGGGCCGCAATAATACCTGAAGTAATTACAGTGAAATAAAAAGGTACGAATAAATGACCCAATCCAACTTCCGAAATAACAACGATCGTAAAAGTTATCGAAACAACGGAAAAGGTCGTTCCAATTACAACAGCTTCTCTCTTTGTATAAAACCCTTCTTCATATTGCTTACTCGTTAGCAAAACACCGATCGTCCCATCTCCGACCCACGACGCTAAGGAGTCGATGGACGAGCGACCAGGTAATCGGAATAATGGACGCATAATCTTTGTCATTAATGTACCAAAGAACTCCAGTAAGCCAAAATCCATTAATAAGGGAAGTAGTAGACCAGCAAACAAAAATACCGCAAACAACGTGTGTAACAATCCATCTAAAAGTAATTGTCCTGTGTTTTCGCCGTAAATTGCTTCAGGACCGAGCTGAAAGTAAACCATTACAGCAAATATTGCTGCAAGCACTCTAGTGCACGTCCAAAATATACTAACATGAAATAAATTTTGAAGGAAAGGCGTGTGAGAAAATGCATCTCGCCCTCGGATACGGAAAAGAACAGTAACGACAGCGGTTACAATAATGATCAACATCATAATAAGAGAAAGTTGATTTGCTAACTTATCTTGCACCCAATTCGCCATTACGGCAATCGGGATAGTAAAGCCTTCGTCCGTTCGTATCGGCATCATAAAGAAGAATACTCCGATTAGCGACGGAATAATAAAAGTGAATTGATCTTTAAATGAATAGTGCTTCATGTCATTCTTTCTCATGTGCGCCTCCTTGGTGTATAATTTGTACATTTATTATTATTTTAGAAAAACAGCCATTTGTCTAATGAAAAGTATTCCGCATTTGGTAAAAAAAACCGGATGCTAATCATATTATATCGTACAATCCAGCTCTAGAACTAGCTTTAACCTATTCGTATCGCTTAATTTCTAATATTTTCTAATCCAATCGACCCATAAGACAATACATGAAATACGCTCCTTGTTTTCGGATTGGCTTGTGGAAAGTCCGGAAGCCGCTCCGAGCAAATGGAGGATGCCAGTCTCCAGCACGATTAGACCTCCACTCGCCCGTGGAAAGCGTGTTTTCTCCATGAGAGGTAATGTTAGAAAGCGATTCGCTCTACATATTCTCCGAATACCAATTATTGTTAGTACAAAAAAGGAATGTTCATTTATTATTCTTCTACGTCTTTTTAATATGCAAATACGATATGTCTCATTTAATGAGTCAGACGGCAGCTAATAAACCAAGCGTTACACATGATATGTTGTACCCTTTTTACTCTGATTTAATTACCATTGATAAAATGAAACGAAACTAAAGGGCAACAACCGGTCTGCTAATGACGAGAGAAAGGTATGAGTAAAATGTTTGTTGGGGAACAGATGCACGAATCTAACTAGATAATATGTGATCAATTTTACTTCGAACGATATATACATGAATAACACCGTTGATTTTCACTGCAGGTGGATGCTTTCCGCGGGCACGGAAAGCGTAGTGTATATGTACTGCGGTCGGTAGGAATCAATACTAAAATTAACGAATACAAAGAGAGGTTTTTTAATTTCTTAAAATAACACCCACAAATACGTGACGCAATCTAGAGAAAGCGATCCGTTGACTTTTAGTATAAAAAATATATAATTTAAATTGACTTTTCAAAAAATAATCTTTTAGTCCCGATTTATAATTGAGAAATGATACACTAATAGTGTAGTAGCCTTTCTAGCGTAATGAAGAAAGTAAATACGACGGTTTGTGGAGCATGCAAAATGATATTGACACAACTGAACCAATGGAGTCCTTATTGAAGGACTCTTATGTTGTGCGAAAAATTAGGAGGAAGCGTTGGCGATGGCGAATTTTAACAATAGGGTAGAAACCGATTTACTTGGCATCAAGTATGTACCAAAAGACGCGTACTATGGGATACAAACTTCGAGAGCGAAGGAAAACTTTTCAATAACTGGAAATACAATTGATAAAGAGTTAATTGTTGGAATTGCCTTTGTAAAGAAAGCGGCGGCATTTGCTAATATGGCAATTGATCGACTGGATCAATCGTTAGGGAATGCCATTGTTGCAGCTGCGACTGAAATAATAGAAGGAAAGCTACACGATCAATTCATTGTCGACCCTATTCAAGGGGGAGCGGGAACCTCCATAAACATGAATGCAAATGAAGTAATTGCGAACCGAGCACTTGAAATTCTAGGGCATGAAAAGGGTGATTATCATCTACTAAGTCCGAACAATCATGTAAATATGGCTCAATCGACGAATGACGCGTTCCCGACAGCGATACATATTGCGACCATTGTCTTGTTAGAGCAGCTAGACAAAACGTTGGAAAAATTAGAAAACGCTTTTCATGAAAAAGCGGAAGAGTTTGACGCAGTTATTAAAATGGGACGTACGCACTTACAGGATGCCGTACCGATTCGTCTTGGACAAGAATTCGAAGCGTATGCACGTGTCTTGGCGAGAGATCGTAAAAGAATCAGTCATGTACACGAAAATCTTTATGATATTAATTTAGGTGCAACAGCAGTCGGAACAGGATTAAATGCCGATCCTGTTTATATGGAAAAAGTAGTAGAAAAGCTGCGTGATGTAACGGGTATACCGTTACGTAATGCAAGTCATCTTGTAGATGCGACACAAAATACAGACGCATATACGGAAGTGTCTGCCGCGCTTAAAATATGTATGATTAATATGTCAAAAGTAGCAAACGATTTGCGATTAATGGCATCTGGGCCACGAGCAGGCTTTTCAGAAATTAGCTTACCAGCTCGCCAGCCTGGTTCTTCGATAATGCCAGGTAAAGTAAATCCAGTCATGTGTGAAGTTGTAAACCAGGTTGCCTTCCAAGTGGTTGGTAATGACCAAACGATTGCTATGGCTTCGGAGGCCGGACAATTTGAATTGAATGTGATGGAGCCTGTACTTATATATAACTTGCTGCAATCGTTACGAATGATGGATCGTGTATTAACATCGTTTCGTACATTTTGTATTGAAGGAATTACTGCAAATGTGGAAGTTTGTAAAAACAAAGTCGAAAATAGCATCGGTATTATTACAGCATTGAACCCTCATATTGGCTATGAAGCAGCGACACAAATAGCCAAAGAAGCAGTTGAAACAGGAAAATCTGTACGAGAAATTTGTCTGAGCAAAAATGTATTATCGGAAGCAGAATTACAACGAATTCTTGATCCGTTTGAAATGACCCATCCAGGGATTGCCGGAGAGCTTGTATTAAAATAAATCGTGAATATCCTTTTAACAACGGTTCATCATTGCTAAAATAGAGTTAATTAATTCGTTGTACGCATAAAAATAAAATATAAATGAGCAAGTATCTATAAGGATGGGAAAAAACAGCACGCTACTCAATGTGAACGAAAGATGATTACAATGGACTTCAAAGAGTAGCGTTTCCTTCTTTTTGAAACAGATCGTATAAGCACGTAACAATAGGATTATTGATCGTAGTGCGTATCATCTATTTCTTGAAAAATATACTATAAAAAGGAGCTGTGTCCATGAATACGGGAACGGAAAACCATCGAGTTACAATGCAAGATGTATGGGAAGCAAAAGGTCGAATTAAATCAATTGTGAATAAAACACCTCTTATCCAATCTCCATTGCTAAGCGAGAAAATGAACGCATCCATCTATTTAAAATTAGAAAATATGCATGAAATTGGTGCTTTTAAAGTTAGAGGAGCTGCGAATAAAATGATGACGCTCTCGAACGAAGAAAAAGCACACGGTGTTACAACTTTTTCTACCGGAAATCATGGACTTGCTGTTGCCTATGTAGCAAAACAGCTCGGTATTCGTGCAGTTATTTGCATATCAAACCGTGTACCAAATGCAAAAGTACACGCCATTCAACGACTCGATGCAGAAGTAGTCAAAGTAGGCGATAGTCAAGACGATGCTGAAAAGCATTGTCATAAGCTAGAGAAAACAGAAAAGTTAACCGTTATTAAACCATTTGACGATCCCGATATCATCGCTGGGCAAGGAACGATCGGAATTGAATTAATCGAAGATATCCCTGCAATAGATGCAGCGATTATTCCTTTGTCTGGAGGCGGTTTGTTTGCAGGTATAGGACGTGCATTAAAGGCGTACAATCCAAAAATCCGCCTAATTGGCGTCTCAATGGAAGAATCGGCAGTTATGGCAGAGAGCTTAAAGGCAGGAAAGCCGATAACGATGCCGGAGTCAGATACGTTAGCCGACAGTTTACTCGGCGGCATTGGTCTGCAAAATGCGTATACCTTTCCTATGGTGCAGGAATTGATAGATGATATGATTTACGTCACAGAGGAAGAAATTGCAGCAGGAATGTCCTTTATTCTAGACCAACATCGTCTCGTAGTTGAAGGAGCTGCAGCAACAGGTGTCGCAGCTATGTTAAGTAATAAATGTAATTTTCAAGGAAAGCATATCGTGACAATTGTAACTGGCAATAATGTAAACACTTCCGTTGTTTCGGATATACTTTCTAAACAATTGAATAACCCGGTTATTCGCTGGTAAAGCTGAAGCAAAATGAAAAAATAAGGGAGGGAAAGAAATGGCTATAACAGTCCAAGAAATAATGAAACTTCCTATTTTTAAGACTGCGAAGATTAAAGCAGGAAAAAACGTATTGGATCAATTTTCAGTAGAATGGGTTTCGTCGATCGAAGGTCCGGTAGAAAACTTTGTACGTGAAGACGAATTTATTTTAACGACAGGAATGGAATGTGCCCAGAACCCAGACCTGCTACTGAGTTTTGTACAGGATGTGTATGAGTCCGGTGCTTCGGCTTTAGGCATTGCTACTGGGCGCTACATTTTTGATTTCCCGAAGGAAATAATTACATTCGCTGAAGAAAAAGGCTTTATTTTGATTGAGTTGCCTTGGGAGCTTCGTTTTGCGGATATACAGCGTGAAGCAATGAACAAGATTAATGAGTGGCAAGAGGATGTTTCCGAACGGTCACGAACGATTCAAAAGCAACTTATTGATTTTGTTATTCAAGGGGAAGATTTATCCGACATTATAAAATATGCAGAAAACAAGTTGAGTTGGACGATTGTATTTACAGATAGTAAAGGAAGAATTAAGTCAGGCCATTCAAATCCAGAAGAAATGATCGCACTTTGGAATGAATTGGAGCGAAATAAAGAAGTTCATATGGACGAGTCGCTATCTCGACATATTCAGAAAGTAAAGTATAAAGGACGTTATTTACTGAAAAAGGAAATATCCGCCGGCGATGGAAAAATGGCGCAAGGGAGCTTTATTGTTTTATTTCCTGAACGTGCGCGTTTAACAAAAGGTGTCCTCCATACGTTGGAAAATCTTTCAGCAGCAGTAGCTTTATGGATATCACGAGAGGACGCCATCGTTAAAACGGAGATTCGACTCCGAAACGAGTTTATTTGGAGTTTGGCAAAAAATGGTAATGTAACAATAGATGATAGTATTTATTCACGGGCTAAATTATTCGGCTACGATTTAAACTTACCATACGTCTGCATTATCGGTTTTTCTGAAAATATCGATGCGTTATCGGAGGACCGTTATGAAAATAGCGATTTTGGTTTAAAAAGCATCGTCTATTATATTGAAGAGGAAATCCGCTATGCAGCGCGAGTAGTACAAAAACAAGCGGCTTTTACATTTGATGAGGATCAATTAATTATTTTCTTAGAGTCAAAGGACGAGGACCAAATAACAGCGAACCATTTTTTAGATCTCGTGGAAAAACGATTAAATGCACTCATTCCGGGAGCAAGCTTTTCTTGGGGAATTGGGAAGCATGGCGATGGTATCCTGCAGTTTCATGAAAGCTATAAAAAGGCAAAGTCTGCACTAGACATGGGACGCCAGCAAAAGGGTCCAGGGCTGCGAGTGAATTTTGAAGATACACAATTAAATCGATTGCTTTTAAATCTTGCAAATAATCCCGAGGTGCGCGACATTACGTTAGCTACGATTGCACCTTTAATTGAATACGACAAAAAACGAGAAATGGATTTGATTGAAACATTTATTGCATACGATAATCAGAATGGGAATGTTAGTCAAGCGGCACGTGTGTTAAATTTGCACAGACAGTCCCTTCTCTACCGATTAAGGAAGATTGAGAGTCTAACGAATTTATCATTAATGAACCCGGATGATGTTTTTTTGTTAAATATAAGTGTAAAGGTATGGCTTACTGGGGTATTAAAAGAATAAGGGGACAAAATAAGATAACCAGAATGGATCATTCCGTACTGGTTTTTTTATATTTATAAGAAAAATCGTTGATCTACAAGGAACAAAACGTCCAGCTAAATAAAAATGTATACGTTTTGTAAATGGAAGGAAGCGCTTTCGTACAATTTGTATAAAAAAATGAAGACAAAATTCATACAGAGTTGCAATTGTTTTATGCGGAGTTTGATCGTTATAATTAATAGACAGCGTATTTATACTTTGGATACTTATGCAAAAGGGTTGGTTCCTAGAAAAGCTGATTCTTTATAGGGACAATTTTAATGACATCGAACAAGGACATTAAAGTAAATATACGCAATCTAGAAATAAGCAAAAAGGGTTCTACCCTAGGAGGAAGAGGAGGAATGGCCATGTTATTTAGCCAAAATGAGTATAAGGTAAGACTTGCAAAAACGAAAGAAAGAATGGAGCAAGCAGGTATTGATGTACTGCTCATAACAAATCCGGCAAACATGAACTATTTATCAGGATACGATGGCTGGTCATTTTATGTAGATCAAATGCTCGCGGTAATTATAGATGAAGAGCAACCTCTTTGGATTGGACGATTCCAGGATGCAAATGGCGCTAAAGCAACAACTTGGTTGGATCATACAAATATAATCCCTTATCCAGACGATTATGTACAATCCGAAGTAAAGCATCCAATGGAGTTTGTTGGTGATATTTTAACCCAAATCGGACAAACCAAGCGAAACATAGGGATAGAAATGGAATCTTATTATTTTACAGCATTAGCTTATGAAAAGCTTAGATCGAGCTTGCCTAATGCGAATTTTATAGATGCTAGTTTACTAGTTAACTACGTACGAATTATTAAGTCAGATAAAGAGATCGAATTTATTAAAAAGGCAGCTAAAATTGTTGAAAAGGGAATGACTACTGCAACTAATGCCATTCAAGCGGGAACACGACAATGCGACGCTGCTGCAATCATATATCACGATTTAATTGCAGGTACAAAGGAATATGGAGGAGATTATCCTTCGATTGTTCCACTGCTTCCAACAGGAGAAAACACTTCCACACCTCATTTAACGTGGACAGATAAGCCGTTTAAGAATGGTGAAATGACGATTATTGAAATCGCAGGATGCTATAACCGTTACCATTCGCCGCTCGCTCGAACGGTTTCGTTAGGTAAACCGAGTGAAAAAGCGTACGAAGTATCAAAAATAGTTGTTGAAGGTTTAAATGCTGCCCTCGATGTAGTGAAGCCAGGAGCGTTATGTGAAGATATTGAGGAAGCTTGGCGAAATGTAATTGCTAAGCATGGCATTGTGAAAGAGTCGAGGCTCGGGTATTCGATGGGCTTGAATTACCCACCAGATTGGGGAGAGCATACAGCAAGCATTCGCCATGGCGACAAAACAGTGCTTCAGCCAAATATGACCTTTCATTTAATACCAGGTTTATGGTTTGAAGATTATGGAATTGAAATTAGCGAATCGTTTCGCGTAACGGAAACAGGTGTTGAAGTGTTAACGAATTTCCCAAGGGAGTTAATCGTAAAAGAAGACCAGGATATCGCTCAACAAATTTGGTAGAAAGGGTGAATCGGTCACGTGCTTATATTTACTGAAGAAGAAATAAGGAAGCATGTAACAATTAATAGAGAAGCAATCGAAGTGGTCGAAGGAGCATTTACCGACTTAGAGACGAAAGCTGTTGAAATGCCACCGATCATACACGTTAATATACCTGAAAATAACGGCGAAGTAGATGTCAAAACAGCATATATACCAGGTCATGACATGTTTGCTTTAAAGGTTTCTTCCGGATTCTTTAACAATTATGAGCTAGGACTTCCAAGTGCAAGTGGACTAATGCTTTTAATTAGCGCGAAAACAGGGCAGCCGAAAGCGCTGCTTCAGGATAATGGGTATTTAACCGACGTACGTACTGCTGCAGCTGGTGCGGTTGCAGCTAAATATATGGCAAAGAAAACCGTGAAAACAGTAGGTGTAATCGGCGCTGGCGCACAGGCAAGATATCAATTAAAAGCACTGCACAAAGTGAGGTTTTTCAACCACGTTATCGTATTCGGTCCTACCGAACAGCGAGTGTTCGACTTTAAGCGAGAAATGGAAGAAGTGCTTGATGTATCGGTGGAAATCGCTGCAAATACGGAGCGTGTTGTTCGTAACAGTGACTTAGTAATAACAACTACTCCATCTAAAGAGCCGATCGTTAAAACAGAATGGCTTCATCCCGGTCTTCATATAACGGCGATGGGCTCTGATGCAAAACAAAAGCAAGAGCTAGAGGCAGAGGTTTTGAAGAAGGCAGATTTGTACGTTTGTGATGTGAAATCACAATGTATTGCACTTGGGGAACTCCGCTCGGCAGTAGAACAAGGATTTGCCACAGCCGATGAACCTGTGATAGAACTAGGTCAGCTAACAGCTGGAAAGCATGAAGGTAGAACGAACGAAGATGAAGTTACAATCGCTGATTTGACAGGGACTGGTGCTCAAGATACTGCGATCGCTTTATATGCATTTGAAAAACTCATAGCTAGTCGTGAAGGTAAGCAAAATTTATAGGAAACAAATGGTGCTGCACGCAAGAAAATTTATTTTTTAACAGCAAGGTGGAACTAGCTAAGTAACATCGACCAAAGGGGAATGATAGATACGCAAGCGCAACAAGGTAAAAGCATGATTACGAAAGGCGTGTGATGATATTGATGACGAAAGTAACAGGTAAGAAAATGCTTATCGGAGGAAAATGGGTGGAGCGTGACAAAACGATGGACGTTTTCGACCCACAAGACGGTACGCGTATTACAACTGTACCGCGCGCGAGTGTCGAGGATGCGCTTTATACGATTGAACAGGCGAAAGAAGGAGCAGCTATTGCTGCAAAAATGCCGGTTCATGAACGAATTGACATTCTTAATAAAGCGGCAGACTACGTACAAAATCATCGAGAGAAGTTTGCTCAGACGATTGCGAGTGAAGGAAGTAAAACAATTAATGAAGCACGCGGAGAAGCTTCCCGTTGTGTGCAAACTTTACGAATATCGGCTGAGGAAGCAAGAAGAATTAATGGGGAAACAATCCCATTTGATCAAATGCAAGGACATGAAAAACGCGTCGGTTACTATTATCGATTCCCAATAGGAATTGTTGCTGCAATTACACCGTTTAACGATCCATTGAATTTAGTTGCTCATAAGGTCGGACCGGCGATTGCGTCAGGAAATGCGATTATAGTGAAGCCCGCAACAATGACACCACTAAGTGCGTTATTACTCGCGGAAGCATTTGAAGAAGCAGGCTTACCTGACAAAGTGCTCTCTGTGATTACAGGCAGTGGAGGGGAAATAGGTGACACGCTTGTTACACATCCGGCAATCCGCATGGTTTCTTTCACAGGTGGACTGGAAACCGGTGAAAGTATTGCTCGTAAAGCGGGATTAAAGAAGATAAGTATGGAGCTCGGATCAAACTCACCAGTTATTGTACTTGAGGATGCAGATTTAGAGGAAGCGGTTGAATCGTGTGTATCTGGAGCTTTCGGTGCAGTAGGTCAAAATTGTCTAGGCGTACAAAGAGTCTATATTGAAGAGTCAGCATATGAACAGTTTAAGGAAAACTTTGTAGCAAAAACAAAGCAATATAAAGTTGGCGATAAAAAGGACGAAGCAACGGACATTGGACCGCTTATAAGTGAAAAAGAAGCAATCCGCATCGAAGAATGGGTGCAAGAAGCGATTGATAAAGGCGCTGAACTTCTAGCTGGCGGAAAGCGCGACGGCGCATTCTATCATCCAACCGTTTTAACGAATGTCCCGTCTAATTGCCAAATTGCTCATGAAGAAATTTTTGGTCCAGTAGTACTGTTGTATACTGTAAAAGAATTAGAAGAGGCAATCGAACTTTCAAATGATGTAAACTATGGGCTACAAGCAGGTATTTTCACTAAAAATATAGATCATGCCTTTGCAGCAATCCAGCATTTAGATGTTGGTGGCATTATGGTTAATGATAGTAGTGATTACCGGATAGATGGCATGCCATTTGGTGGCGTAAAAGGATCTGGACTTGGCCGAGAAGGAATAAAATTTGCAATTCAAGATATGACGGAGCCAAAAGTAGTACAATTTAAGCTTAAATAAATGCTATTGATCAGCAACAGTGTGCCGGATATGCGAAGTTTAAAATCAAATAGCTAAAGAAGAAAAAGAAAAATTCGATTTAATTAAAGGGGTCAATGCACGTTCGAAGCTATTCCTAAATCGCGTAGAATTATTTAAAAGTGTGCGAAAGGGAATAAAAAAATAGAGAAAAGTATTTTGTGAAAAAAGTCAAAATCCATTGAAATTACGAATAACAAGCGGTACAATTGTTCTAGAACAGTACTTTAACTAAACGTGCATAGCCTTCAATTAACCGTACTGTTTTGCAGCATAGAAAACAAAGAAGGCTAATGCTTGTTTAAATGAGTGGCTATTTAGCCGACAATCGACAATAAATTTGCGCAAAATAAATTGTGCAATACTCAAGGAGGAGAAAAATATGGCAACTGTAACAAACAAAAGCTTAAAAGAAGAATTGGTGGAGCTGGATAAGAAGCACTTTATTCATCCAAGTTCTTCCATGAAACAAATAGAGGAACAAGGCCCAGGGTTTATTTTCACGGAAGGTGAAGGGATTTATTTAAAAGATGTTGAAGGCAGAAAGCTTATTGACAGCCTTTCTTCATTATGGAATGTGAACATCGGGCACGGACGTACAGAAATCGGTGAAGTAGCAAAGGAGCAAATTAACAAGCTTGCTTTTACTTCTACATTTAACACATGGAGTCATGAGCCGATCATTCGTCTAGCTGCTGAAATTGCTAAGTGGACTCCAGGTGATTTAAATGCAACATTCTTTACTTCCGGTGGTTCTGAAGCGAACGATACAGCATTTAAAACAGTACGTCACTACTGGAAAGTTAAAGGAATGCCTGAGAAAAAGAAAATTATTTCAAGAAAGCTTTCTTATCATGGTGTAGCAATGGGTGCAACAAGTGCAACTGGAATTGAACAATTCCGTACATTCACGACATCACTTGCACCAGACTTTCATTACGTTGACAGTACACCTGAAGCACTAAAAGAAATGATTGAAAAAGAAGGCGCGGACACAATTGCAGCATTCATTTCTGAGCCGATTCAAGGCTCTGGTGGAGTAAACTTACCACCAGAAGGGTATTTCCAAGAAATTCGTAAGATTTGTGATGAAAACGATATTCTATTCATTTCTGACGAAGTAATTTGTGGTTTTGGACGTACTGGAAAGAATTTTGGTATTGAGCATTTCGGCGTTACTCCTGACATCATCACAATGGCAAAAGGTGTTACGAGCGGTTATGCCCCACTAGGTGGAATGATTATCTCTGAAAGATTGCATAAAGAGTTAACAGAGAAAACAGACGGAAACTTCTGGCACGGTTACACGTATAGTGGTCATCCAATGGCAGCAGCTGTAGCGATGAAAAACCTTGAAATTATTAAGAATGAAAACCTAATTGAGCATGTTCAAACAGTTGGAAAGCAAATGCTAGAAGGTTTTGAGTGGATTAAGGAACAAAACGATAATGTTATTGATGTACGTGGTATCGGTCTCCTTGGCGGTATTAGTATTGAAAGAGCAACAGACGCAGATCCAATTGGACCTAAGATCGTTGCAGAAGCACTGAAAAAAGGCTTGATTTGTCGTTCAGTAGTTTATGAAGGACAGGACACTTTAGCTTTTGCACCACCGTTCCCAATTACAAAAGAACAAATGGATGATATGATTAATATCGTGAACGAATCCATTAAAGCAGTAAAATAAGCAGAAAAATAATTCGACAGGATGGGAAAGACTATCTTGTCGAATTTTGCTTGTACAATATATGACGTTGTTGGAGAAGCATCACATTACTTTTTGGTAGGGAAATGTGAAGGAACTTCACCAGCGTCATTTGACAAAGAACCCGAATTTTTTCGCTAAACATGATTTTTTAGAGCTTCGCATAAATATAGCGAATACTGTAAGTCGAGTTCCGAAATGTGCGTTTTAATATGTTGCTTCCACTGCAGCGACTCGCTTTCCATATGAATGAAAAAAAGGAATAGTTAAGAGAATAGCGCCCCTAATTTCAGCATTGTTCCGTATTTGTCTTACAACCCAAGTTTGTGTCATTAATTAGCGTAAATTATCTGTAAATTCAATAAATTAACAATTGAATC
The DNA here is from genome assembly GCF_051846935.1 of Virgibacillus sp. W0430. Taxonomy (NCBI): domain Bacteria; kingdom Bacillati; phylum Bacillota; class Bacilli; order Caryophanales; family Bacillaceae; genus Virgibacillus; species Virgibacillus sp. W0430. The sequence continues at coordinate 81,190 of NZ_JBPYCS010000002.1, read as the reverse complement.
TTTTCAATTTTACCGTTATAATAGATACTACTATAAAAATAGCAAATAAGTTGTGACCCTTATTTAAAGGAGTATTGGTGTATGGACGATCTTTTTCTAGTTTATAAGGAGCTTGAAGGCAAATTGGGGAGAACGTTGGAAGAAAAGGAAAAAAAGTTTCTTCAATGGGTATACATACGTCATATGCAAGAGACGGATAGCCAGAGTGTTAGCTAAAAAGCACCGGAACAGTACATAACTGCGCTTTACAATTTGCAATCTAGAGTTGTACATGAGCTTGTGCTATGGCTAACTGTATGACGACAATTCGTATAAATTACTAGATTATAAGATAGTTTACTAAAAAAATTGCGAGCATTATACATGCAGTTTTTTTGTCAAGGGTACGCACTTTTTTCTCATAGTGTTAAGGAAGCACGATTGTAATAATAGCGATACTAAAATTCGCTTCAAGAATTTTAGTATCGCTATATTTAGGTTTATAACAAATAGTGTTGGCAAGGCCAGAGCCAGCCCAACGGAAAGCAAGCTTCTGTATTGGTGGAAGTAAGGAGCGATAACACAAGTCTTTGTCGTAAAAAATTAGCATAAATATATAGCGTAAATCTTCTTAAACTATTTGACAACCTTCATTTGACAAAGAACCTTTATTCGTCCTATTTTATACTGGTTACGAACGTGTGGAAAGCTTATCGTTTGAGTAAAATGTTTGTGGGGGAACAGAGGCACGAATCTAACTAGATAATATGTGATCAATTTTACTTCGAACGATATACACATGAATAACACCGTTGACTTTCACTGCCCACGGAAAGCGTAGTGTATATCTACTGCGGTCGGTAGGAATCAATACTAAAATTAACGAATACAAAGAGAGTTTTTTAACTTCTTAAAATAACACCCACAAATACTTGACTCAATCAAGCTTATCATATTTCTTTGCTCGAATGAAATAAACCGTTATACTACTATCGAGATCGGTCATACGACAGGAGAGGATTATTATTTCTATTTCAGTAAATGTTATTTTGAATAAAATACAAAAGGAAATAACACAAGCAAAGCAGGCACAAGACAATTCAAACGAATTACGAAGGCATGTTTCAAATATACACGTTTTGTGTGAATTGATCTTAGATAACGATACTTCTCATTCAACAACAAAAAATGAAAAAATTGAGCAAAAGCACCAACAAAACGAACCGCATTTCGTTCGGACGTTAGAAAATAGCCGTGAAGTAAAGCAAGCACATACTGAGCCTAAAGACTCTATCTTTGACTTTTAACGTCTTGTGCTAGTATGTTTCTCACTTATTTAAGGACGAATCATAGGAAATTGAGTGTACGTAGAGGTTCACAGTAGTCGGTAAGCTTGCGGACAGTTTAGAAGGTGATGCATCCGTTGTTGTATAAAAAAGGGTTAATAATTTTATAGGTATGAGCTTATGAAGGAAAACAGAGCGATCTTAAAATTAACACTACAAATAGTTCGTTACGAGGTGATCGGAGAAGATGAAACTATTTTTATTAGCAGGAGCTATAAATGGATTTATTGCTGTTGCTTTAGGAGCCTTTGGTGCACATGGGCTTGAGGGGAAAATTACAGAGAAGGCATTAAATACATGGGAAAAAGCGGTGCATTATCAAATGTTTCATACGATGGCATTAATTGCTACAGGAATTGTTATTTCAAAGATTGATGCAATTAATCTATATTGGGCTGGTTGGATGTTTTTAATCGGAATCATTCTGTTTTCAGGGAGCTTGTACATGTATTCCACAACAGGCATTAAAAGCTTGGCGATGATAACTCCATTTGGAGGCATTTTCTTTTTAATTGGCTGGATTTTGTTCGGCTATGCGATCGTTAAATATTTATAATTGAAAAAAAAGAAATGACGTAAATAGCAAAAGTAAAATCGCACGTAAAAATTGCAGGCCACCCTCTGCTTGACGAAACGTAGTAAATAACAGCACTGCTTCAAACAATAAACTTATTGCTAAAAAGTACAAAGATAAAAAAATAAGGATCGTGTATCCTTTAATTACACCAATAACGCCAGAAATAAGAGCAAAAACAATAGAAATAATAACAATACGAATGAGCTTTTCATATGGATGGTTCATTTGTTATCCTCCTTGGAGCAGAGAGAGGATGACGAAACAAAACATTCCTTCTAAATTGGAATTTTTTGTAGTCATCATCCTCTAATTACTTTTTCTGTATGAATGCGTACTATCTTGGTGGGTAATTTGCTAAATCAGCAGAGGCTCCATATGGATACGTGTAATTGATTTCCTCATCAAATGTGACGTAATCCAAATAAACCATTAACAACAAATACCGCTTATTTGTTTCAGGATCACTTAGTATAAGGTGGTCTCTACCTGCTGCTTCAATAATCCCCTTAAAAATTCGATTGTTCCATTCGCTGCTTTCGGCAAATGTCATGTAAACAGTAGCTTGTTTCCCTTTATTTAACCGTAAAATATTCTCAATATATGATTGTTGTGGTGGCAGCATACCTTGCACGTTAAAACTCGTTTGCGTCGGGGACATTGGCTGTTGCCTAGTGTACATTGGATAATAAGCTGGGGATGATTGCGGGTAATAATAGTACGGATATGTTTGCTGGAATGAAGCGGAATAAGGCTGATTTTGATTTTCACTCATCGTAATACCTCCTAAATAGTTATATGTATTTCCTTCCTAGTAAACTGCAGGACACTCACTTTGTGCAGGGGAGAAAAAGCAATGGGCCTTATATCTTCCCGTGTTCCATTGTCCGAACCATTGTGCTGGACAACCACCTTCAGGCATGAAAAACCAGAGCGAATTTGTAGCCGGATGAAAACGCTCTCCCTTAAGGACGCGACGTGCTAAGCGTTTATCCGCTTCTCTTGCTCTTTGATAAAAGTAGCCTTTTTGGGTTGCTTCATACCCTCCTGGACTTTGATATACCATGTCAGGAATGGAGCGCAGTTGTGTAAAATCAAGACAATTGGAGACGATTCGATTTACTCCAACGTTTCCGACCATAAGCATCCCAAGCTCGCCATCCCCCTCTGCTTCCGCACGGATTAATCGAGCTAGCAATGCTACATCTTCTTCAGTGTGGGCTACAACAGCCATACATACACCTCTTTTCTTTGTAGGTGGATAAACATAGCGATTGGTAGAAAATCCACCATCTTCTGGATTGGCTTAACTACTCAAATATATGCACAGAAATAGTGAAATATGACTAAGGATATCAAACGGATATGTCATGAAGGAATGTGCATAAGCACGAATAAAGTAAGGGGAAAATATAAAATCTTTTGTCAATGATCAGCTATGCAGGCGGAATCGGAAAAAATGACCATGCAGGCTTATAACACATTGGTACGATACGAACGGTACGACCTTTAACCGAACGAAAAAAGCACCCTATGTTTGCTTTTAGCAAATAGGGTGCAGTTTGTTTACAATTCAATACAAATTTACGGTTTACGTTAAACGTATAAATATGCCGCTAGCTCTGACTTTTCAAGCTTGTTACCGATGAAAAAGTATCCAAATTCACCGTAACGAGAGCTTACTTCATCGAAGCGCATTTCATATACGATTTTTTTCAACTCCAACACATCATGGGCAAATAGAGTGACGCCCCATTCCCAATCATCAAAGCCAATTGAGCCTGTAATGATTTGTTTTATTTTCCCAGCATATTTACGGCCTGTTTTACTATGCTCGTATAATAATTTGCCGCGTACACGTTTTTCTAATGTATACCAATTCTCTTCGCCTTCTCGACGACGGTTCATCGGATAGAAAGAAATATACTCCCACTTTGGCAGTGTTGGATAAAGACGCTCTTGAATTTCAGGCAATGCCCCATAATCGATACCTTCTTTTTCAGGCTGGTATCTTGATATTTCTACGACGGATACGTATGAATGTGCCTTGACCATATAGTCAGCTAACAACGTTTTATTTAACTCGGTTTCTAAATCAACCAGCTCTTCTACTGTTGGACGAAGGAACATAAATAGTATATCTGCCTTTTGACCGACTACCTTATAATGCGCATGGCTTCCTTCTTTTTGCTTTTCCGTATTCTCCCATTTTTCAATAAGCTGTTCAAATTCTACTCGTGCAGCATGACGCTCTGCTTCAGACGCTAGCTTCCACGATGTCCAATCTATTGTTCGCATATCATGTAAACAATACCAGCCATCAAAAGTTTCTACTGCTTCAACCATTACGATCTCTCCTTCAACAAATGTAAATAGGCTCTTTTCTTAATATAACACAAAAGGAGTAAGGATAACCTTTCATACGGACGATGTCATAAAGTAGTTAAAGATTGTTTGCATTTAGTAGCCGCTAGAGCAGTATCGCTCGAAGCAAGAGTTGTTTTCAACGGTGTAGTAAAAAACGTGCATCGCTTAACAACTATGCTACATGTTGCTATAATGAGGACTATTATAGATGTGCAGCAGGATAGGTTCTCTGTACGGAATTGGAGGTATATTCATGGCAGACGTATTCACAAACTTGAAGGTATCTTTACAAAAGCAAAAGAAAAGGATTGTATTCCCTGAAGCATTAGACGAACGAATTTTACAGGCAGCTAGTAAGCTTAGTTCTGAAGGTCTTTTAACGCCAATGTTAATCGGAGCGGCAGATAAGATTAACGAAAGGGCAAAAGAATTACGTATTAATATTCAAGCATGTAAAATTGTGGATCCAAAAAAATACGAAGCGATGGATCGGATGATTGACTCTTTTGTAGAACGAAGAAAAGGGAAAGTAACGAAAGAACAAGCGGAAAGTATGTTGTTAGACGCAAATTATTTTGGAACGATGCTCGTGTACTTAAATGAAGCAGATGGCTTAGTAAGCGGTGCTGTTCACTCGACGACCGATACGGTGCGCCCAGCGCTGCAAATCATTAAAACACAAGCACATATAAATAAAACATCTGGTTTGTTTATTATGGTAAGAGGAGAAGAAAAATACATTTTTGCAGATTGTGCTATAAATATTGCACCAACTAGTGCAGACTTGGCGGAAATCGCAATCGCTAGTGCAGAAACGGCTCGTTTGTTTGGAATCGAACCTCGTGTTGCCATGTTAAGCTTCTCAACAAAAGGCTCAGCTTCATCGGAAGAAACAGAAAAGGTGACAAACGCATTAAAGTTGGCGAAAGGTGCTGCTCCAGAATTGAAAATAGATGGAGAATTTCAATTTGATGCGGCTTTCGTACCAAGTGTCGCAGCGAAGAAGGCACCCGATTCTCCGATTAAAGGGGATGCAAACGTATTTATTTTCCCAAATTTGGATGCAGGGAATATAGGCTATAAAATTGCACAACGCCTAGGAGGCTTTGAAGCAGTGGGTCCTATTTTACAAGGGTTGAATCAGCCGGTCAATGATTTATCGCGTGGCTGCAATGAAGCAGATGTTTATAAATTGGCAATAATAACGGCAGCACAAGCAAAATAGTTTCTTGTACAGGTGTAGAAAAGCACGTAACGTAATAGTTAACTAATTAGAGTGCGTTACTTTTTATAAAGCGAATGGAGCAAGGCAATGAAAAAAACTTTTTATTCGTTGTATAAAACATTGTATTCTACATATGGTCCGCAAAGCTGGTGGCCAGCAAAAACGGACTTTGAAGTGATGATCGGAGCAATTCTTGTACAAAATACAAGGTGGACGCAAGTGGAAAAGGCACTTATTCAATTGACGCCGTATATGTCGCCTACTAAAATAGATCAGCTATCAGAGGAGAAGCTTTCGCAATTAATTCGCTCAACAGGGTTTTATAACGTCAAAGCACAGCGGATAAAAGCGTTTATGTCATGGTTTAAAACGTATAATTTTAGCGTGACGGAGATAAAAAAACTAAATTTCCTTCGACTGAGAGAGGAGCTTCTCTCCATTACTGGGATTGGTAGAGAAACGGCAGATGTTATGCTCGTATATGTATTTCAACATTCCGCTTTTGTTGTGGACGCATATGCGCGCAAAATATTTTATCGACTAGGTTGGGATATGCCGCAATCGTATGATGCTTTTCGGGCAGAGGTTGAAAGCCAGCTGCCCGATAGTTATACAGTGTACAATGAATTTCATGCTTTATTAGTTGAACATGCAAAAACAATATGTACGGCTGTTCCACGCTGTCACGAATGTCCGCTAATCACAATTTGTAATCAGCGCATTTCAGATTAGTTAAAAGCGCTCGCTATTTTAACGTTTACTAATTTTATTATTTCGCTTTATCATTTGGTCATACCGTTTATAAAATTGCGCCTCTTCATCAAGTGAGAGCGTGTTAGATGTAAACGGAGTGCCGAACGCTTTCATCGTAGAGTAAACACGTGATTGAACATCTTGTACGGTAATTGGTATTCCAAGCAGTGTTGACAAAGAACCCATTTTAGTCGGATCGACCGTTGGATATGCAAATTTTGTATGAGCCGTCTTTTTGCTAATCGTGTAAAACGACTGAATATGGTGCGCTCGTTGAAAGCTATCTCCTTCAACATCTAAGTAAATTTGAATGGCAGCACCTTGCTTTACTCTACGCTGAGATATTCCTGCGAATTTTATCCCATCAATACTTAAGTCAAAATCTCCTGGACAGTAAGAGCCAACGATTTCATATGCTTTTATGTGAGCGGTTAAATCAATAAATAGTGATTGGATGAACCGATACATCGCTTCATATCCATCATGGATTGATACGTTTTGTACATCTGGCAAAATGAGTGACAAGTTTAATACGCCTTCATCTAAGGGAACAGCTAGACCGCCAGAATTACGTACAACGATGTGAAAGCCGGCAGCACTTAAGTAATCTAGCCCTTCTTCAATATACGGAAGGCGGGTGTCAGGGATACCGAGCACAACCGTTTTCGGATGCGACCAGAGCCGAATAACAGGTGCCGACTCGCCTGCACCAACAGATAATGCCAATGCGTCGTCTATAGCGAAAGATGTTAATGCTGTATATGGCTTGTTGTAGAATGTATGAAGGTTTGTGTGATTTATATAGCGAAATTTTTTATTATATATAATTTCTTCCAAGTTTCCCACGTTTTATCTCCTTTAAACATGCAATTCTTTGTTACAGAGCGTATCTATTATATAATAAAATTAAAAGGGATAAAAGAAACGGGCTGAATACGATGGTATATAAAAATGAGCAATTGAATGAAGTGAAAGTATTTAAAGATCCGGTTCACCGATACGTTCGAGTGAAAGACCGTGTAGTTTGGGATTTAATTGCAACACCCGAGTTTCAACGGCTACGTAGAATTAAACAGCTTGGTACGACGTACTTAACGTTTCATGGTGCAGAGCATAGTCGATTTAATCACTCGCTCGGTGTATATGAAATTGTCCGCCGTATGGTTAATAAAATTGAAAACAATCCAAACTGGAATAAAGAAGAACGATTGCTCGCTTTATGCGCGGCATTACTTCATGACCTTGGCCACGGCCCTTTTTCACACTCATTTGAAAAAGTATTTCAACTGGACCATGAGTCGTATACACGGAAGATCATTTTAGGGGATACAGCGGTTAACAAAGTACTACGTAAGGTAGGGGACGACTTTCCCAAAGCAGTTGCGGCTGTAATTGAAAAGACGTACAAGGATAAGCTAGTCATTAGTTTGATTTCTAGTCAAATGGATGCTGATCGGATGGATTATTTGCAACGAGACGCTTACTACACGGGAGTAAGCTATGGTCATTTTGATATGGAAAGAATCCTTCGAGTAATGCGCCCTGTGGAGGATCAAGTAGTTATTAAATCGACAGGTATGCACGCAGTCGAAGATTACATCATGTCTCGCTATCAAATGTATTGGCAAGTGTATTTTCATCCGGTTACACGAAGTGCGGATGTAATTTTAACGAAAATATTTCACCGTGCTAAGTATTTATATTTAAATGGATATCGCTTTAACCTAAAGCCAGTTCAACTTATTTCGTTTTTTAAAGGGAACGTTTGTCTTAAAGACTATCTAAAGTTGGATGAGGCTAGTGTATATTCCTACTTTCAACAATGGCAGGAAGAAGAGGACGTAATTTTACGTGATTTATGCGAGCGTTTTATGAATCGTCGCTTATTTAAATATATTGAATTTTCACCAGAGGAACATATTGAAAAAAGAGCGCAATTGGAGCATTTATTTAGAAAGGCGGGCATTGACCCAGCGTATTATTTGGTGAGCGACTCATCTTCTGATCTTCCTTACGACGTGTACAGAAAAGGGAAGGAAGAACGTGTACCTATTTATTTACAAATGCCGGACAAAAAATTAAAAGAGCTGTCAGAGCATTCAACCATCGTTGACGCAATCACTGGAAAAACTCGAACAGATGATAAGCTCTACTTCCCGAAGGACTTTATTGATCAATTGGAGGACACACATTTAAAGCAAGCGATCTGGTCGCTACTCTATGAGAATGGATGTACGCACGAATCGTAGTTTATAAGGGAACGGAACATAACGAGATGTTTCGCTGAGTCGCCAATGTTAATGAAAACAACAAATACAACTATCAAGCTTCTTAAAATAGCTGTTTATAAATGTTTCACCTATCGTTTGCTTTGTATGAGTAAAATGTTTGTGGGGAGAACAGATGCACGAATCTAATCTAGATAATATATGATTAATTTTACTTCGAACGATATACACATGAATAACACCGTTGATTTTCCCTGCAGGTGGATGCTTTCCGCGGGCACGGCTTCAGCCTCCTCGGAAAGCGTAGTGTATATCTACTGCGGTCGGTAGGAATCAATACTAAAGTTAACGAATACAAAGAGAGGTTTTTTAACTTCTTAAAATAACACCCACAAATACGTGACTCAATCGTTTGCTTTAGCATAAGTGAAAATAGTATAAAACGATGCTACAATTGAATTACAAGCACGATTGAAAATTTGTATCGATATGTCCAGAGATAATTAATTATGCTATACCTTAATAAATGAGTACGTAATAAGTTAAAAAGAAAGCTTATACAAAAGATGCGAGGAGGATCGGTATTGGATAAAGGTCAAGCTTCAAATAAAAAACAAAAGAGCTTTACAATTATTAAAGATGATTCTACCGACGGCCATGGTGGGTACGGAATTGGTTCCATTAGTTTAGAGAACATGTCATCGGTCATCGTTGATCCGAACGAAAATAAAGCATACGTCGATATGGATGCGATGCATGCCCGCAGTGATATTGAACGACGAGTTAAATATTTCTCGGAGCGCAAAGAAGTTCCAGACGGTCAATTGTACTGGATTGTTTGGGTTACGGTTGAGAGAGGGGAGAACGGCCCATATTACGCAGGAGTAGCTGCGAGCGAGCTTCGAGTCGATCGACAAAATAAACGAGCATATAAATCAATGGCTGAGCATGTAACGCATATGGAGAAGTCGTTGAAAGGCAAAGTTATACTCGATCATATGGATGAACATTCGAAACAATTGTTGCGGGATTTTTTAGTTGGATTTAACGAGGACATGTGGAGCAATTCAAACGAGGAACTGTTCCAAGCATTGTCAAAATCGTGAACACTTTGTGACAAATGAAGAATATGTCAATAAAATCTTGTGCTTTGGTTCAGGAGTTTGTAATATAGAAATACATGGGCTACACATGCTTGCTAGGACAAAAAAGAAGCTGACCAAAAAGCAGAAGGAATTCTGCATAGGTCAGCTTCTTTTATTGCTTGCGTAGAAACAACAAATTAGACACCACCCATTGTGTAGCATGTTAAAAAAACAATTGCTTCAGGGCATTGGCTGCATTCGTTTGAGTTGAGCATCTAGTACGTTACCTTAGTATATTTAACAGACGGTCTATAATGCTTTGTTCATCATCTTCTTGTTCCTCAATACTTCTCTCTTCTATGTGAAAATGCAGCTGACAGTATCTGTTTGGTTTGTTTTCCTCTTCGAAATAAACAGATTGCCTCGTTGGACAGTACGGCGTAGCGATGTGACCTGTAGCAGGATCAATCGCAACTCGTATTACCCCACTTGGAACAGGAAAGCTTTCGGGTCGTGTTTCCTTATGGGCAGCCTCCATGAAAGCAGCCCATATCTTTTTGGCGTACGCTGTTTCGCTCGTCTTCGTAAGTGGCCGGTTATCGTCATAGCCTGTCCATATTGCTGTAGCAAGCGATGGACTAAAACCAATCATCCAGCTATCGAATTTTGTAGTACCTGATTTTCCGGCATAGGTGCGGCTGAGTTGGTCTGCAATGGCTGAACCGGTTACTTGCATGTAATCGTTCCATCCGTCGTCAAACATACCTGTCATTAAATCGGTAATTATAAACGTTTTTTTACGGTCAAGCATTTGCTTTCCAACTAATTCTTTACGCTCGTATAATGTGTTCCCATGGCGATCAACTATTTCTTTAATTGTATAGCTTTTAACCGTTCGCCCGCCATTGGCAAAAATACTGTAAGCGGTTACCATTTCATTGACCGAAACGGAAACAGAACCGAGCGCAAGTGCAGGCACAGCTGGTAGTGGGCTTGAGATTCCAAGCTGCTTTGCTGTTTCAACTAATTTATCGGGACCAAGAAAAACATTTGTTTTCACAGCATAAATATTGTCCGATAAAGCCAAAGCTTGCGCGAGTGTAATTGGTTTATTTGCATAATAGTCATTAAAATTAGCGGGCTTATACACTTTTCCATTGTCCATCTCAAATACAGTCGGCTTGCTAATCAACATCGTACTAGCGGTATAGCCATAATTTAATGCTGTGTAATATAAAAAGGGCTTAAAGCTTGATCCTGTCATTCGCCTTGCTGAAACTGCTCGATTAAACGGGCTATTAACATAAGAACGGCCACCAACGAGAGCTTTAATTGCACCGGTCTTAGGGTTCATGGCAATCGCGCCAACCTCCAGCTCGCTCGTCGAATCGATTTGACGTTCAATATGAGCTTCGAGCTGCTTTTGCATAGGTACATCTACCGTCGTATATATATGTAATCCTGCTGTTTTTATATCATCAATCGGCATGTCTAATAGCCGGCTTGCTTCGTTTAATGCAATATCCTGAAAATATGGGCCAACCTCTGATGTACGCTTGTTTTTCAGTGGTGCATATTTCAAAGGTGACTGTTTAGCGAGCACATACTCGGCTTCTGTTATCAATTTTTTATTACGCAATAAACGCAATATTTTTTCTTGCCGATTCTTTGCTCTTTCTTCATCGTTAAATGGCGAATAGTACGTTGGACCTTTCGGAATTCCAGCAAGCATTGCCGCTTCTGGCAACGTGAGCTCATTGACATGCTTATCAAAAAACGTTTGACTCGCCGCTTCAACGCCATATGCACCGTGCCCATAATAAATGATATTCAAATACCCTTCCAATATTTCATCCTTCGAATAAAAAGCTTCCAATCGAAGGGTATAAAAAGCTTCCTTCAACTTTCGAACCCATGTTTTCTCATGACTTAAGTATAAATTACGTGCATATTGCTGTGTAAGGGTGCTTGCGCCTTCCTTAAGCGATCGTGTTTGTACGTTTTTTAAAAGCGCTCGGACAATTCGTTTATAATCAAAACCATGATGGGTATAAAAATGCTGATCCTCCACTTGGAGTGTAGCTTGGATCAACTGATCAGGGATCTCATTTAGTGAAACGGCGTACCGACTTTCCAGCCCTTGTTCGTTCCCAATTACCGTTCCTGTATGACTGTAATATATCGTGTTATGTTCCTTTTCTAAATTAGGTGGGCCACTAAGGAAAATTACAATAAACGTACCACTAATAAGAGCAAGGAATAACAAAACAGTCGTATATACGATTTTTTTTAGAAAGCTTCTTTTTTTACTGGATTGTTTTCTATTCACCATATAAGTCTGTCTCCATTTTAGTTCGATATATGTTCATTATGGTAAAATGAACAAAGAATTAAACACGTGTATATAAAATAGACAAGCAAGACCCTGTGACGGACAATTGGAGTCGTTTATGAGCGTGAAACGGGGGTCGGAAATAATAAGAATCTCGATACAAAAAGGATGTTTTTCAAAAATCTAAATATCCACCCGCAAATACGAATCAAGCTAACTACTCCTTTCAATTGGAAATCAGGCGAAATACAGTTATAATAAACTATTGGTAGACGTTCATATAAAAGGATAAAAGGAAAAGCAGCATAGCAACGAGCAAAAATGCCAGCATCTTTTTAGCAGGAGTGCAAGCGATGAAGCGTATAAAAAAGAAAGTAAAAGTAAACCTCCATTCCATTATTAACGACGAAGGCAACGAGGAACATAATCATGTGCTGGCGACTGGAACCTTTCACAAAACCGGCACGATAAGTGTGTTGACCTTTGATGAAAACAGTGAGGAAAATGGTACTATAAAAAATTTAATAACAATCCATGCAAATAAAGTAAACATAAAACGCACAGGCGTGATCACAATGAACCAGCAATTTCGTCTGCATAAAAAAACAGAAAGTCAATTGCAGCACCCGTATGGCAAGATGGGTATGGAGACGTTCACGCACACACTTGTATATAAGCCAATCGATGAAACAAGCGAAGGAGAGCTGTTTATTTCATATCAAGTTAAATTAAATGGTCAAGCCAAGCGCGATCATCAATTAAAGCTTATTTTTACAGAGGAGGAAACACATTGAATTTGCTAGAAACAATTGAGCATACATTGCAGCAAGAAATTACAGCAAGCATAGTACGAGCGAATATAGCAACTGAAAAGGAATTACCGCCGATTAAGCTTGAAAAGCCAAAAGATAAATCACACGGTGACTTTGCAACAAATATAGCAATGCAATTAGCGCGGATTGCTAAAAAAGCGCCTCGCAATATAGCAGAAGAAATCGTTGCAAGCATCGATCCATCTAAAGGATCCATCGAAAAGATAGAAATCGCTGGCCCAGGCTTTATTAATTTTTTTATGAAGAGTGATTTTTTGGGCGATGTCATACCGGTTATTTTACAAGCAGGAGATACGTATGGGAAAACGGACGCTGGTAAAGGAGAACGTGTTCAGGTTGAGTTTGTTTCCGTCAATCCGACCGGGGAACTTCACCTAGGGCATGCACGTGGTGCAGCTTTTGGCGACGTGCTTTGCAGTGTGCTGTCAGCTGCAGGGTATGAAGTAGAACGAGAATATTACATTAATGATGCGGGAAATCAGATTGATAACTTAGCACTATCTGTAGAGGCCCGCTACATGCAAGCACTAGGAAAGGATGCCGAGATGCCCGAGGACGGCTATCACGGTGCAGATATTATTGAAATCGGGAAAAAGCTAGCAGCCGACCATGGCGATAAGTGGGTAGAGGCGGATAAATCGGAACGGTTGCATTTTTTTCGAACGTACGGATTAGATTATGAGTTAGGAAAAATAAAAAAAGATTTAGCTGATTTTCGCGTTTATTTTGACAACTGGTTTTCGGAAACGTCGTTATATGAGAGCGGTAAAATAATTGAAGCATTGCGAACACTAGAAGAAGAGAACTATACGTATGAAAAAGACGGAGCAACTTGGTTACGTTCAACTGCATTTGGAGATGACAAAGACCGTGTTCTTATTAAACAAGACGGAACGTATACGTACTTAACCCCGGACATTGCCTATCACCAGGATAAATTAGATCGAGGCTTCCATACGATAATAAATGTTTGGGGTGCCGATCATCACGGATATATTGCCAGAATGAGCGCAGCAATTCAAGCGCTTGGCTATGCTAAAGAAAGATTTGCAGTAAAAATTATTCAAATGGTTAACTTGTTTGAAAACGGTGAGAAAATACGAATGAGTAAACGGACAGGTAAAGCAGTATCGTTAAGAGAGCTTATGGATGAAGTAGGCGTAGATGCTACGAGGTATTTCTTTGTTACACGCTCCAATGATTCACAGCTTGATTTTGATATTGATTTAGCTCGTTCGAAGTCGAATGAAAATCCAGTATACTATGTGCAATATGCGCATGCCCGTATTTGTTCTATGCTGAAGCAAGCAGAAGAAAAAGGCTTTTCCATCAATGCCGCATATGACGCATCTTTACTTACTGCTGAAAAAGAAGTCGACTTACTGAAGAAATTAGGCGAATTTCCACAGATGATTGCAGAAGCAGCAAAGCAGAAAACACCTTATCGAGTAACACAATATGTATTCGATTTAGCTTCGTTATTACACAGCTTTTATAACGCAGAAAAAGTACTTGATGGCGATCATATAGATTTAACAAATGCACGGATTGCACTGATGAAAGCCGTAAGAATAACAATTGCGAATGCGTTGAACATAATTGGTGTTACTGCACCTGAAAAAATGTAATAAAAGAACAACAGCCGGTTCATAATATTACGCATTGTGGAATAAAACGTTCGAGTCGTCAGTGGGAAAAGTATCGAAGTTTAGTTGACAATGTGGCAAATCATTGGTATAAAATAAGTAATCTAATCATTCGACTGCCACATCTAATAGACTTTACTTAAAAAGTAAAGCGAGCCTTAGATGCAAGCCAGTTCAATTAAGTACAAGGCAAAGCGCCTCACTTAATGGGCTGGCTTTTTATATTCGCTATAGGTACGAAATGATTTTTTAAAAGAGATGTTTAAAAGTTCTATTTTTTTATGCAATCGCCTTCATTATCCGTTATACTATTTACAAGGGAGGAGCGTCCGGATGGATTTATTTCTACTTATTAATCGCATTGCATTCATTGCGGTGACAGTGTATGGACTGTATTTATTTTTCAAAGCAGTGGCTACTCGTTATGCATATATTAAGCTAGGAAAGAAAACCGTATTTGATCTTGCATGGAAAGAACGGTTACGGAAAATCGTCGTTATTGTTTTCGGTCAATCAAAATTATTAAAAGATCCGAAATCAGGAATTATTCATGTAATGATGTTTTATGGTTTTATCCTCGTGCAATTCGGTGCGATTGACATGTTTGTGAAAGGGCTTGCTCCAGGTACGCACTTACCATTTGGAGCGTTTTATTCAGGTTTTACATTTTTTCAAGAGCTTGTAACAGTAATGATTCTTATTGCTGTCGTATGGGCGTTTTACCGGAGGTATGTGGAGAAGCTCGTTCGACTAAAGCGTGGCTTTAAAGCGGGTCTTGTACTTGTTTTTATAGGAACGCTGATGCTGTCTGTATTAATTGGAAATGGCATGGCGCAAATCTGGTACAATACAGGCACGACATGGACAGAACCAATTGCCAGTTTAATAGCTCGTGCTTTTAGCTGGCTAAGCCCGGAAACGGCGATGATTTTATTTTTTATAGCTTGGTGGATTCATACAATTACGATTCTCGTATTTTTAATATATGTACCGCAATCAAAGCATGCGCATTTAATTGCAGCACCGATCAATGTGTTTATTAGCAAACGTATACCCGGAAAGCTAAAAACAATTGACTTTGAATTAGATGAAGATGCAGAGGAAGATGAAATATCCTTCGGAGTTGGGAAAGTAGAAGACTTTGATCAAGAACAAATGCTAGACTTCTATGCTTGTGTAGAATGTGGGCGTTGTACCGATGTTTGTCCAGCATCAGGAACAGGTAAAATGCTGTCTCCAATGGACATTATGATCAAGCTGCGCAATCATTTGAACGAAAAAGGAGCAGCTATTACCGGGAAATCTCCATGGGTACCAGCTTATGCGTTTACCTATAAAAGTGCGAATCAATTGGCAAAAGCAGGGAATAAAGAAGCATCGGCAACGATGGAAGCGATAAGCATGATTGGCGATGTGATAACAGAGGAGGAGCTGTCCGGCTGCACAACTTGTCGTAATTGTGAAGAAGCTTGTCCTGTGATGAATGAGCACGTTGGACACATTATAGATATGCGCCGCTATCTTGTGATGACGGAAGGGAAAATCGATCCCGAAGCACAGCGAGCAGTTATGAATATAGAAAGGCAAGGGAATCCTTGGGGCTTATCGAAAAAAGACCGAATAAAATGGAGAGAGCTCGATGAAACGGTTACGATTCCTACAATTAAAGAATTGAAAAAGGTCGATAAAAGCTTTGAATACTTATTTTGGGTTAGTTCCATGGGTGCGTATGATAGTCGCAGTCAGAAGATAGCGATTGCTTTTGCCAAACTAATGAATGAAGCTGGTATTGAATTTGCGATTTTAGGCAATCGAGAAGCAAATTCCGGTGACACGGCAAGACGAATTGGAAATGAGTTTTTATTTCAAGAAATTGCCGAGAAGAACATTAAAGCATTTGAGAAAAACGATGTAAGAAAAATCGTTACAATTGATCCTCATGCATATAATATTTTTAAAAATGAATATCCTGATTTTGGTTTTACTGCTGAAGTATATCATCATACACAACTGTTATATGATCTCGTAATGGAAGGCCGGCTGAAGCCGAAGCAAGCCATCGATGAACGTTTGACGTACCATGATTCCTGTTATTTAGGCAGATATAATGGTGTTTATGATCCACCACGTGAAATTTTACGTTCAATTCCAGGACTCGACCTCGTAGAAATGAGCCGAACACGAGAGAATGGTATGTGCTGTGGTGCGGGCGGTGGGTTGATGTGGACGGAAGAAACGACTGGAAACCGAATAAACGTAGCCCGAACAGAGCAGGCGCTCGCTGTTGAACCGACAATGATCTCCAGTGCGTGTCCATTTTGCCTAACAATGCTAAGCGACGGTACGAAAGCGAAGGAAGTAGAAGAAGATATAAGTACGATGGATGTTGCAGAAATTTTAGCCTTATCCGTATTTCCACAGAACAAAACAGAAACAGCTTAGGTTACTTAACTAACTAACTAGAATGCCATATTTCGTAATTTATCGCTATTAAGATTGGAGGCAATTGCCTCCGTTTCATCTAATGATTATCGAACGAATGATCAATCAGTTCGATCGAGTACATTATAAATAGTTTTAAAGATTAAACTAGTAGGAGGATGTTAGGATGAGAAAAGCTGTAATTGTTTCGGGAGCCCGAACGCCGTTTGGGAGATTCGGTGGAGCGTTAAAAGATTTAACTGCATCGCAATTAGGTGGAATTGCTATTCGGGGGGCGCTTGATCGGGCTGAGCTCGATGATCGTCAAATTGATGAAGTTATTATGGGTACGGTATTGCAAGGCGGTCAAGGGCAGATACCATCTCGACAGGCTGCACGAGAAGCAGGGATTTCATGGAATGTAAAAACAGAAACAATAAACAAAGTGTGTGCTTCGGGCTTGCGCAGTGTTACTTTAGCTGATCAGCTTATCCGACTAGGAGACGAAGATACTATTATTGCAGGTGGGATGGAAAGCATGAGCAATGCCCCTTATTTCTTGCCAGACGCACGCTGGGGCAATCGCATGGGCGATAAAACGGTGAAGGACTTAATGATTCATGATGGGTTAACATGTTCATTTACAGGCGTTCATATGGGGACATATGGAAATAGTACGGCAGAGGAATACAATTTAACTAGAAAAGCACAAGACGAATGGTCATATCGCAGCCACCAACGAGCAGTAAGTGCGATTGAAAGTGGCAAATTTGCTGAAGAAATCGTTGCAGTAGAAGTACCACAACGGAAAGGGGCGGCGATCGTGGTAGATACAGATGAGGCACCCCGAAAAGATACGAGTATGGAAAAGCTAGCAAAGCTGCGACCGGCATTTGGTGCAGCAGGTACAATTACTGCTGGAAATGCTCCGGGAGTAAATGATGGTGCCTGTGCATTTGTCGTTATGTCTGATGAGAAAGCTCGCGAACTGAATAAACAGCCATTGGCTACAATTATTGGGCATGCAGAAGTAGCTGTTGAAGGCGAAGACTTTCCACAAACTCCTGGTCTCGTTATTAATAAATTGTTGGATCGTACAGCTAAAACGAAGGAAGAAATTGATTTATATGAAATTAATGAAGCATTTGCTGCGGTTTCTCTCGTTAGTAAAGAAATTGCTGGAATTGATCCGGGGAAAATAAACGTGAATGGTGGGGCGGTTGCACTTGGACATCCGATTGGGGCAAGTGGCTCTCGCATCATTTTAACACTTATCCACGAATTAAAACGTCGAGGCGGCGGAATAGGAGTTGCTGCAATATGCAGCGGTGGTGGCCAAGGCGATGCAATAATGATTGAAGTTCATTAATAAAGCAACACTTCTAACCGTCCAGTCATCTAACTAATGTAACAATAGTAGAATGATGGTCGCTCAATTTAGACCATGGTTTCTAGCATATAAAATTGACTGAACGTTCAATTGTTTTAAGAGTCAGATGTAGAAAGATGCTCGTTTTGGGTATTCGAGAAATAATGGATAATGGGAAGCTTTCTACCATTTCCGCTCGTGTTGGAGAAACTCCCTAATTTTCCATACAAAAATCCGAAATTTTTTATTTATTAATCATTTATTTATAATTCGCATACTCGCAAAAAATTAGGAGGGGTTTTATGACAGTTATAAAAAATGTATTTGTCGTAGGTGCTGGGCAGATGGGGACAGGGATTGCTCAAGTATTTGCTCAATCAGATATTCGTGTCCTCTTGTATGATCAAAACGAAGAAGCATTAACAAAAGCATTGCATTCGATGGAACGCATTCTCGATAGATCCGTCGAGAAAGAACGTATTTCAGAGCAAGATAAGCAAGCAACGATCAACAACGTGACGATTACGAATACGATAAAGGATGTCGCCTCTTGTGATTTAGCAGTTGAAGCGGCTGTTGAAAATTTGGAAGTGAAAAAGGCTATTTTTAAAGAGCTTTCTACCTATGCACCGAGCCATGCAATATTAGCTACAAACACATCGTCGTTATCGATAACAGAAATAGCGGCCGTCACAAAGCATCCAGAACAATTTATTGGGATGCATTTTATGAATCCTGTACCAGTTATGAAGCTTGTAGAAATTATTCGTGGCTTGCAGACAAGTGATACGACACATCAAGCGATTGAAGCTATTACAAAGAAAATAAATAAAACAGCTGTTGAATCGAAGGACTACCCAGGTTTTGTCGCTAATCGAATATTAATGCCTATGATAAACGAGGCGATTTACACTGTTTATGAAGGCGTCGCAACAGTTGAAGATATAGATACAGTGATGAAGCTAGGTGCGAATCATCCGATGGGGCCTCTAACGCTTGCCGATTTTATCGGACTGGATACGTGTCTATACATTATGGAAGTTTTATATGACGGATTTGGTGATAGCAAATACCGTCCTTGCCCACTACTTAGGCAGTATGTAAAGGCTGGCTGGCTAGGGAAAAAATCTGGCCGAGGCTTTTACGACTATAACGAAATAAGATAACATATGAATGCGCTCGTATGAGCAAGCAGCTAACATTAGTAGCGATCGATTTTATTGTTTGAACCTATAACTTAGAAAAGGTAGCATCCAACCTATTCTTTTGTCATGATATCGAGTACGTATCAATTAATGAAAAGAGGGCATCCGCATGGATCTGTTATTTACGACTGAACAACGATTGATGCAAGACACAGTTCAAGCCTTTGCTAAAAAGGAGGTCGCGAAAGAAGTTAAGCGGATGGAGCGTGAACAACGCTTTCCAAAGGAGCTTATAAGTCAGATGGGCACGCTTGGATTGATGGGTATTCCAATCCCTGAAGAATTCGGAGGAAGTGGGATGGATTACACATCGTATATTATAGCAATTCATGAGCTTTCAAAAGTAAGTGCAGCAGTAGGTGTCATTTTATCCGTGCATACGTCGGTTGGAACGAATCCGATTCTTCTGTATGGAAATGAAGAACAAAAGAAGTATTACTTGCCAAAATTAGCTTCTGGTCAATATTTAGGTGCATTCGCGTTAACAGAGCCTGGTGCCGGTTCCGATGCAGCAAGCTTGAAGATGCGGGCAGCAAAGAAAGGCAACGGCTACATCTTGAATGGTTCGAAGGCATTTATTACAAATGGGAAAGAAGCAGATACCTTCATCGTTTTTGCCCGCACAGGGGATGAAGTAGGTGCGAAAGGCATTAGTGCATTCATTGTTGAAAAAACGATTCCCGGATTATCAGTCGGTAAAGAAGAAAAGAAGATGGGTCTTCACGGCTCAAGTACAGTAGAAATTTCATTTGATTCGTGTTATGTGTCCAAAAGTCAGCTGTTAGGTACAGAAGGAGAAGGCTTCCAAGTCGCAATGGCTAATTTAAATGTCGGTCGGATCGGCATCGCAGCTCAAGCGGTAGGGATCGCTGAAGGAGCACTCGCACATGCACGAACGTACGCAATGGAACGTGAGCAATTCGGAGTTGCAATAGCTAAACAGCAAGCAATATCCTTCAAGTTAGCAAACATGGCTACAAAAGTAGAGGCAGCAAAGCTACTGACTTATCGAGCGGCAGCTCTAATTGAGCGAGGAATACCGTGTAGAAAGGAAGTGTCGATGGCAAAGCTGTACGCCTCAAAGGCAGCAATGGAAACGGCAATTGAAGCAGTACAAATTTTTGGAGGGTACGGATATACAGAGGATTATCCGGTAGAACGTTATTTTAGAGATGCAAAAGTTACTGAAATCTATGAAGGGACAAATGAAATACAACATATCGTTATCGCTAAGCATTTATAAAAAAATGACCTTTTATACTACGTAATGTTAATCATAACGCTTTTCATATAGAAAGGAAGAGGTGTCCATGGATTTCCAATTAACCGAGGAGCATAAGATGCTTCGAAAAATGGTACGTGACTTTTCGACAAAAGAAGTCGAGCCTACCGCAGCAGCTCGCGATGAAGAAGAACGTTTTGATAGAGGGATTTTTGATCAACTAGCTGCACTTGGCTTAACTGGAATACCTTGGCCTGAGGAGTATGATGGAATTGCATCGGATTATTTAAACTACGTAATTGCAGTAGAAGAGCTATCTCGCGTATGTGCATCTACGGGCGTTACATTATCCGCACATACCTCGCTTGCTAGCTGGCCAATTTACAAATATGGGACAGAAGAGCAGAAAAGGAAGTTTTTAACACGGTTAGCATCTGGAGAAGCATTAGGCGCATATGCGCTATCGGAATCAGGTGCAGGAAGCGATGTAGCTTCGATGTGCATGACAGCAACAAAAGTAGACGACGATTATATTTTAAATGGGAATAAAACGTGGATTACAAACGGTGGCGTTGCAGATTTATATATCGTATTTGCAAAAACAAATCCAGATGCTGGACATAAAGGTATTTCTGCTTTTATTGTTGAAAAAGAGACAGAAGGCTTTACAGTTGGCAAGCAGGAAAAAAAATTAGGCATCCGCTCCTCGCCAACGACGGAATTACAACTTGAACAATGTCGAATCCCGAAAGAAAATCGCTTAGGTGAGGAAGGGCAAGGTTTTGAGATTGCAATGAGAACGTTAGATGGAGGAAGAACAGGAATAGCGGCACAAGCAGTAGGAATTGCGCAAGGAGCCTTAGATGCAGCAATCGACTATGCAAAAACCCGCGAGCAATTTGGCAAACCAATTATTGAAAATCAAGCCATTGCTTTTAAATTAGCAGATATGGCAACAGAAATAGAGGCCTCTCGCTTATTAACATATAAGGCAGCCTGGCTAGAGTCAACAAATAGAAGCTATGGGAAAGCGTCTTCGATGGCAAAGCTGTTTGCAGGAGATGCAGCCATGCGAATTACTGTCGAAGCGGTCCAAGTATTTGGCGGCTATGGATATACAAAGGATTATCCAGTAGAACGATATATGCGTGATGCGAAAATTACACAAATCTATGAAGGAACAAATGAAATTCAAAGACTCGTCATCGGTCGAATGCTGACGAAAGAACGCTAAAAGCAAAGATTAGTTTATATAATAAAGGAGAAAGAAAACACCATGCATATTAGCAGAACAGCACATGAGGATGCTTCATATAGAAACGAACAGTTTGCACGAATGCTCCAAGCTTTAAACCGTACAGGAACGTTTTTTAATAAAGAAGGGAGCTGGAATGAAAATGGATCAAAATAAAATTATGTCCAATATAAGAAATAAAGAGCTTGTAGAAAAGCGCAGAAACCAAATGATAAAGGGAGCAATTACACTTTTTAAACAAAAGGGTTTTCATCGAACGACGACACGAGAAATTGCTAAAGAAGCAGGATTTAGTATTGGTACGTTATATGAATATATTCGTTCAAAGGAAGATATTTTATTTTTAGTATGCGATTCTATTTACGATCAAGTTACCGAGCGAATGGAAAAGACAATTGATTTTAAAAAGCCCTCTTTAAAAAGTCTTGCTACAGTCATTGAGCTTTATTTTAAATTAATGGATGAAATCCAAGATGAAGTAATTATTATGTATCAGGAAGTTAAATCTCTAAAAGAAGAAGATCAAAAATATATATTAGATAAAGAGCGCGATATGGTCAGTATGTTGAAATGGGTAATTGTAACATGTGTGCCCCATGAAGTACGAGCAGCAGATGCTGAGCTTTTGGCAAACAATATATTCGTTCAAGGGCAAATGTGGGCTTTTAGAAGATGGGCACTGCAGCACCAGTTTACGATCGACCAATATATAGCAAAGCAGACGGCATTTTTCATGCAAACATTGGCAGAGGATACCGAAAAATCTATAACTAATAATTCTGAGTTGAACTAAACGAAGGTTTTTATTGATGAGGCACCGACTTACTTTCGCAGCTCGAATTTGGTCAAACCCACGTTCTTTCTCGATTTTTAAAATATAGTAGGTTTTAATCGACTTTTTTTCGATTTTCTTATAGCATATTAAGGTGATATTTGCTTATAATGTATGGGATGGTTTATACTACAAAAAATTATGCAACATATGAAAATTTAATAATACGAGAAAAGGGAGTGCTTGACCGTGAGCTTAGATAATTATAGCCACGCGGATGTAAAAGAAATGTCCATGATTGAGCTGGCTAATTTAATATTAATGGATGCGAAGGAAGCAATGAATTTTAATGATTTATTCTCTAAAATATCCGACTTAAAAGCATTTACAGAGTCAGCAAAAAGCGATAATATCGCACGTTTCTATACAGATTTAAATGTAGATGGGCGCTTTATAACGTTAGGTTCAAATGTATGGGGGCTTAAAAGATGGTACCCAATTAATCAAGTAGGAGAAATAGCTGTTGCCGAGCCAAAAGCAAAGAAAAGGGCCGAAGTAAAAGACGATGACTTTGAATTAGAGGATATCGACTTTGAGCTTGACGACGATGATTTTGAAATTGATGAAGAACCATTTGATGAAGGATATAACGATGAGTATATGGAAGATGAGGAAGAAGCATAATCCGCAGCCAGTGAGTTATACTAGCATATCTCAAATATGTGTAGGCTAAATCACGCGGAAAGTATAACTTGACTTTTTTCATTTGTAGCCGTAATATACTTATTGGGCTCTATAAAAAAGATGAATCGTCATAGCGTTCCCCTGTAATAGGGGAGCGCTATTCATTTTTTTACACGCATAAATAAGTCCGAATAAAGACAAAAAAGTCACGATATTCCTCTCACTCGCTTCAGTTAATAGTTTGTGATAGCTTTTAGATGTAGCACATCTATACGTGCGAGGATTAGAAGGATAGGGGAAAAGTGGTTTAATATTTTTGTAAGGATAAATTTGTTTTTATTAGATTCTCCTGTATATACTAAAGGGTATATTAAAAATGCCTATAATATTGAAATAATGAAAAGAGAGGGATAAAAAAGTGACCAAATATATTTTTGTAACAGGTGGAGTTGTGTCGTCGCTAGGAAAAGGAATAACCGCTGCTTCGTTAGGTCGTTTATTAAAAAATCGAGGCTTAAAGGTAACGTTGCAAAAGTTCGACCCTTATATTAATGTTGACCCTGGATCTATGAGTCCTTATCAGCATGGGGAAGTATTTGTAACGGAGGATGGCGCAGAAACAGACTTAGATTTGGGACACTATGAGCGCTTTATAGATATTAACTTAAATAAGTATAGTAATATTACGACCGGTAAAGTTTACTCAAGCGTTTTGAAAAAGGAGAGAGGCGGAGCTTACAAAGGTGCTACGGTTCAAGTAATTCCGCATATTACAAATGAAATTAAAGACCAAGTGTATCGTGCAGGTGAAGCAACAAATGCCGATGTTGTAATTACTGAAATTGGTGGAACGGTTGGAGATATTGAATCACTGCCATTTTTAGAAACTATCCGTCAAATTAAAAGCGATGTAGGTAGAGATCATGTAATGTATATACATTGTACACTTGTACCTTATATTCAGGCTGCTGGCGAAATTAAAACAAAACCAACACAGCATAGTGTAAAAGAATTGCGTTCTCTCGGTATTCAACCAGATGCAATTGTATTACGTACCGAACATGCAATTAGCGAGGATATGAAAGAAAAAATATCTTTGTTCTGTGATATTAATAAAAAAGCAGTCATTGAAATGCGTGATGTAGATACACTGTATCATGTTCCGCTTGCAATGCAGGAGCAAAACTTCGATCAACTCGTTTGTGATCACCTTCATTTATCGTGTAATGAAGCAGATATGGTAGAATGGAAAGCATTGGTCAAGAAAGTAAAAGAATTAAAGCAAGTAACACAAATTGGTCTTGTTGGAAAATATGTTGAACTACCGGATGCTTATTTATCCGTTGTTGAATCGTTGAAGCACGCTGGCTTTACGTATGATACCGATGTGCGTATAAAGTGGATCAATTCTGAAGCATTAGTACCTGAAACGCTTGAAAAAGAATTAGCAGATGTAGATGGTATTATCGTTCCAGGTGGCTTTGGGAAACGTGGGATTGATGGGAAAATCGAGGCAATTCGGTATGCTAGAGAGAACAAAGTCCCGTTTTTAGGTATTTGTTTAGGTATGCAGCTAGCGGCAGTTGAATTTGCACGTAACGTTGTTGGATTAAATAATGCGCATACGTTTGAAATTAACCCAGAAACGCCACATCCAATTATAGCTAATAATGGTGCAGTAAAAGATTTGCCAGATTTAAGGCTAGGGTCTTACCCTTGTAAGCTGATAGATAATACTAAAATTAAAAATGCTTATAACGATGCAAACACAATAGAAGAACGCCATCGTCATCGCTATGAATTTAATATGGAGTATAAAAAAGCGTTAGAAGAGAAAGGTCTCGTTTTCTCTGCCCAGAGTCTAGATGGAAATTCTGTTAAGGCGCTCGAGCTAAGCGACCATCCTTGGTTTGTGGCCTGTCAATACCATCCGGAATTCAAATCGAGACCTACACGACCTCATCCTTTGTTTGAAGGATTTATTGGAGCAACTGCTCAAAAAGACAAATAAAAGACTATAATAAAAGCCTATTATAAGTAGTACTAATTTATAAGCATCATAACATATATTACCTAAACAGAGAGCACCATCCTCTGTTTAGGTTTTTTGACATAAGCATGTCTATTGTAGTATCTTTAACATAATAGATGAACTTTTTTACAGCTATTTCTGAAACAAATTTTCGTATAGCATTTTTGCTAAGAGTAAACAAATTCTTGAATAGACGTTTTTCATATATCTCTTTTTGCCAATTTTCAAAACATCGATGTTTAAGGTCATTTAAATTTGGGTATTTCCTACTAATAGGGGTGGTAGAAATGAATATGAAAAGCAAGCTACTAGTTGTCGATGATCAGCCAGGAATCCGGCTACTTTTGTCTGATATTTTAGAAAATGAAGGATATACAATCGATTTAGCGCGGACAGGAAAAGAGGCAATCGTTAAGGTAGAACAGAATGCGTATAATTTAATTATCCTTGACTACAAGCTTCCTATTATTGACGGGAAACAAGTTATTGTTCAATTGGAAGCAATGAACATAGGGATACCGGTTATATTAATGAGTGGTTTAATTGAAAATGTAGATAAAAATACGAAAGAATCACAATTAGTAAAAGCAATCGTTGCGAAACCATTTAACATACAAGATATTTGCAAAACTGTAAGTAATATCCTACGAAAAAACGCTAACGCTGTCTAAATATCTCGAACTCGTACTATTTTTTGATACATACAATGTATATTGTTGCGTATGCAGAATCTAGTTGGTATTCTTATAGTATAGATTCATACTACATAGTGATGAAAGGCATCGTTGTTCATTAGAGTCAAAATACGAGCGCCCTTCGTTATCGATCGTAACGGCTGGATTTTAAGCGCAAGCGTATATGTTATCTATCCGTAATTATAATTTATAATTTTGTGCTAGAATGCAGTATAGGGAAGATCAATTGTACCATTCAAACACCGTTGCATTGACAAAGAACAAATAGAACGTAAAATATTGTTTCCAGTGAGGGCTTATTCCGCACTGGAACAAGCTGTTTTTAGTATAATGAAATTTGGAGTTAAAATAATTAATATAAAGGGGAATGAATAATCAGATGAAATTTTTTATTGATACAGCTAATATTGAAGAGATTCGCTCGGCGAATGCATTAGGTATCCTCGGCGGAGTGACGACTAACCCAAGTTTAATCGCCAAAGAAGGTGTAGACTTCTACGAACGACTAAAAGAAATTACAGCTGAAGTAAAGGAGTCTGTAAGTGCAGAAGTAATCGCTGAAGATGCAGAGGGCATGATTGAGGAAGGAAAAGAATTGGCAGCCATTGCTCCGAACATTACTGTCAAAGTTCCAATGACATTAGAAGGCTTAAAAGCTGTTAAAGCGTTTAGCGATCTAAATATTAAAACAAATGTAACGTTAATTTTTAATGCGAACCAAGCTTTGCTTGCTGCTCGCGCAGGTGCGACATATGTGTCACCATTTTTAGGTCGTCTCGATGATATCGGTCAGGATGGCATGGAATTAGTAGCGACGATTGCAGACATTTTTAACAAACATGGGATTAAATCGGAAATTATAGCAGCTTCGATTAGACACCCATTACATGTAATTGATGCCGCATTAAACGGGGCACACATTGCCACAATTCCGTATAGTGTACTTTCCCAATTAGTGAAACACCCATTAACCGATCAAGGAATAGAAAAGTTTCTTGCCGATTGGAACAAACAACAATAATTGTATGAAATTGGAAAAACGGCATAAACTAAGCATCGCAGAGCTTTAGTTTTTAATTTATAGAACGTTTGTGCAAACTATTTCATATACATGCTTTCAAAACATAGGTTTTTAACTTTTTTGATACATGTACAAAGCGAGGTTATTACATGCAAAAGATACTGGTGGAAGGTGGCCGTACTTTAAATGGTAAAGTACGTATCAATGGCGCAAAAAATAGTGCTGTAGCTCTTATACCCGCAGCTATCTTAGCTGACTCTTCCGTAACAATTGAAGGCTTGCCAAACATATCCGATGTGGATACACTCGGCGGTCTTCTCGAAGAAATTGGCGCAAAGGTTTCTTGGGGAGAAGAAGAGCCTCCATTTGGAAATACGATGACTATTGATCCTGCTTCCATGGTTTCGATGCCACTTCCGAATGGGAGAGTGAAAAAGCTTCGGGCATCTTATTACTTCATGGGCGCAATGTTAGGAAAGTTTAACCAAGCTGTCATCGGACTACCCGGTGGATGTTATTTAGGGCCACGTCCAATTGACCAGCATATTAAAGGGTTTGAAGCGCTTGGTGCAGAGGTTACGAATGAGCAAGGCGCCATTTATTTACGAGCAAAAGAGCTTCGCGGTGCACGCATTTATCTCGATGTCGTCAGTGTAGGGGCGACGATTAATATTATGCTCGCTGCTGTAAAGGCGAAAGGTAAAACGATCATTGAAAATGCTGCCAAAGAGCCAGAAATCATTGATGTAGCAACATTGCTTACGAATATGGGGGCGAAAATAAAAGGAGTCGGCACAGACGTTATCCGTATTGAAGGTGTATCCGCTTTGCATGGATGCAGGCATACAATTATACCAGACCGCATCGAAGCGGGTACGTATGCGATCGCTGCAGCCGCTCAAGGAAATGAAGTAATTATTGACAACGTAATCCCACAGCATTTAGAGTCTTTACTCGCTAAACTGCGTGAAATGGGTGTCACCATTGACGTAAGCGACGAACAATTGCATATTGTATCAAAAAAGCAATTAAAGTGTGTCGATATTAAAACGCTCGTATATCCAGGATTTCCGACCGACTTACAGCAGCCTTTTACGACATTATTAACAAAGGCGGAAGGCACAGGTGTAATAACAGACACGATTTATTCCGCTCGCTTAAAGCATATTGATGAACTGAGACGTATGGGAGCAAAAATTAAAGTGCAAGGCGGATCGGCAATAATTACCGGTCCGATCAAACTCGAGGGTGCACGTGTTAAAGCTTCCGATTTACGTGCTGGTGCAGCACTTATTATTGCTGGCCTAATGGCTGAAGGGATTACGGAAATTACTGGCGTAGAACATATTGAACGCGGTTATGAGAAAATTACCGAAAAATTAGTTCAGCTCGGTGCAAATGTATGGCGAGAAGAAATGACAGAGCAGGAAATTGAGCAAATTCAAAATGCGTAACAGTAACGAATAAAGCGGCAAAGACAACAAGAAACGAACGTATTTTCTAAGGGGAGTGGACATAGAATGGAAAGAAGCTTAACGATGGAATTGGTACGCGTAACAGAAGCGGCAGCATTATCCTCCGCACGATGGATGGGGCGAGGAAAAAAAGAAGAAGCAGACGATGCTGCGACATCCGCGATGCGTACCGTGTTTGATACGATCCCGATGCAAGGAACAGTAGTAATCGGCGAGGGCGAAATGGACGAAGCGCCTATGCTCTATATTGGTGAGAAGCTAGGTACAGGCTCAGGACCGGTTGTCGATGTAGCGGTTGACCCTTTAGAAGGTACGGACATTGTAGCACAAGGAACGTGGAATGCATTAGCAGTCATTGCGATAGCAGATGGAAATAACTTATTGCATGCGCCAGATATGTACATGAAAAAAATTGCTGTTGGTCCTGAAGCGGTTGGAAAAGTGGATATAAATGCTTCGACCTATGACAATTTAAAGGCAGTTGCAGCAGCAAAGAATAAAGAAATTGCAGATGTCGTTGCTGTTGTATTGGATCGTCCACGTCATAAAGAATTGATTGAAGAAATTCGTGAAGCAGGAGCAAGAATTAAGTTGATTCCTGACGGTGATGTAGCAGGTGCGATGAACACAGCATTTGATGAGACAGGCGTGGATGTGCTATTCGGAATTGGTGGTGCTCCAGAAGGGGTGCTTGCGGCGGTTGCTTTAAAATGTCTTGGCGGAGAGATTCAAGGAAAGCTAGCCCCATCCAATGAGGCGGAAATTGAACGTTGTAAAAAAATGGGAATTACTAATATGGACAAAGTATTTTATATGGATGACTTCTGTGCTGGTGACGATGCGATATTTGCCGCAACAGGTGTTACAGACGGAGAATTGCTAAAAGGTGTTCAATTTAAAGGGTCAACAGCGACAACGCAAACCATCGTTATGCGTGCACGCAGTGGAACAATCCGCTTTATTGACGGGGAACACAGCTTAAACAAGAAGCCAAATCTTGTAATGGATCCACCTAGAAAGTAATACATGGACGTTTATTTAAAAAGAAGAGCCATTTCGAATATGGCTCTCTCTTAATTAAAACACATTAAGCAAATGTAACCGCCTGCCCCCCTCTGTATAGATGACGTATTTTCTTTTTTACACTGAAGCAGTAAATATGTTGAATATATGTAATTATACAAGTAAAATGATAGATGTTTAATTGGAACCGTTGTTGGCTAAAATATATTTAATTAAAAACTTCAAATCTAGCTTCCGACAAACCTTCAGCTATAATGCTTAACTTCTAACGATAAAAACGCTTGCCTGAATTTTCATTTGTTTACCAATTATACAGTCTTTATAAAGTAAGCGTAAAAATCTATTAATTTGCGACTGCATCTTTGGATTACACATGATAAGAAAATAATGATTGCTAGAAAAATTTTATGAATCGAAAAAATGAATGGACGTGGTGATTGAGTGGCTTCATTAACAATTTCTCATTTAGAAACATTAACGCTAAAAGAAATATACACGCTTGCACGTGAATATAAAGTATCGTATTATGCAAAACTAACAAAGCGCGAATTAATATTTGCTATTTTAAAAGCACAAGCAGAAAAAGATGGCTATTTGTTTATGGATGGTGTTTTAGAAATTATTCCATCTGAAGGCTTTGGATTTTTGCGGCCAATTAACTATTCTCCAAGTGCAGAGGATATATATATATCCGCTTCACAAATTCGTAGGTTCGATTTGCGTAATGGGGATAAAGTTTCTGGGAAAGTTCGTCCTCCAAAAGAAAACGAGCGGTACTATGGATTACTACACGTTGATGCCGTAAATGATGAGGATCCCGAAACTGCAAAAGAACGGGTACATTTTCCAGCATTGACTGCGCTTTACCCGGATCGATTTATGGGCTTGGAACTCGAGCATAAAAAGCTATCGACACGAATTATGGATTTAATGACACCTGTAGGCTACGGGCAGCGTGGACTTATTGTTGCCCCTCCTAAGGCTGGAAAAACAATGCTTATTAAAGAAATTGCTAACAGCATATCGGAAAATCACCCAGAGGCTAAGCTAATTATTTTATTAGTAGATGAACGCCCCGAAGAAGTAACAGATATTGAGCGATCCGTACATCCGAATGTCGATGTTGTAAGCTCGACATTTGATGAAGTGCCTGAGAGTCATATTAAAGTTTCTGAGCTTGTGCTGGAAAGGGCAATGCGGCTCGTTGAGCATAAGCATGACGTTATCGTGCTTATGGATAGTATTACACGACTTGCACGTGCATATAACCTTGTCATCCCACCAAGTGGACGTACACTATCTGGAGGGATTGATCCGGCAGCCTTTCATCGTCCAAAGCGATTTTTTGGTGCCGCACGAAATATTGAGGAAGGCGGCAGCTTTACCATTTTAGCAACTGCTCTTGTTGATACAGGCTCTCGAATGGACGATGTCATTTATGAAGAATTTAAAGGGACTGGTAATATGGAGTTGCATCTCGATCGTAGTTTAGCCGAGCGCAGAATATTCCCAGCCATTGATATTTTACGTTCTGGAACACGAAAGGAAGAATTGCTCGTACCGAAGGATCACCTCGATAAGATGTGGGCGATTCGAAAAACGATGCAAGATTCGCATGATTTCACGGAACGCTTCCTTAGACGCTTACGTACGACGAAAAATAATGCAGAATTTTTTCAGCAAATGGACGATGAAATGAAACGCCGCGGGACAAAGCGATAAACAGTAGTGCCTTTTTCAAATCCGAAGAAGTAAGGAAGCGAGGCTACGGGAAAGGTTATAAAAGCATTGAATTGTTTTGGAGTAAGAGACAATGAAATGTTGTATAAATGGGTGTGAAAAAACACCTTTAAAAAGTTTGATTGGGGAGAACATCTCTATTGCAATCAATGAAATACACTGTTATAATCTTTTTATATGAGTTTTGATAGGTGATACATCTATGACTTATAACTCTGTTTCCAAGGGACTCAGGGCAAAAAGGAGTGGAAAGACATGAAAACAGGAATTCATCCAGAATATAGAAAAGTTATTTTTCTTGATACGAGCTCAAATTACAAGTTTCTAAGTGGTTCAACAAGAAGCTCAGATGAAACAATGGAATGGGAAGATGGAAACACGTACCCAGTCATTCGTATTGAGATCAGTTCGGATACACATCCATTCTATACTGGTAAGCAGAAAGCAGATCGAGTTGGCGGACGTGTAGACCGCTTTAAGAAAAAATATAATATGAATTAATTTTTTCTATAATTAGAATGATCATAGCCAATTGGCTAGTAAGGACAGGCAACTTGTTTGCCTGTTTTTTGGTTTTTAGAAACAAATATACAAATCGTTGAGTAAGATAAAACCCGCAAGACAAACTAAGCATGAGTAATCACAGTGAGCGTATGTTAGCTTCTGAAATATACACCTGCAATTACGTTTATTAATCTTGTTTTAAATATAAATATAAACAGAAAAACGTCTAGATTAATGGTAGAATAGAAAAAGAATAAAATACGATTAACGGTAATAAAGGAAGTGTACATATGTTTGAACAACAAATTCGCGGTTCAGTAGAAGTCATTTGCGGCAGTATGTTTTCAGGAAAGTCAGAGGAGCTTATTCGGAGAATTCGTCGGGCAACGTATGGTAATTTAATTGTACGTGTATTTAAGCCAGCAATTGACGATCGATATGCTGACACAGAAGTTGTATCACACAATGGGACAGCTTTGTTCGCCCTTTCTGTTACAAAGGCCGCAGAAATATGGAATCATGTAGATGAAACAGTGGATGTTGTTGGAATAGATGAGGCGCAGTTTTTTGATGAAGAAATTGTCCATATCGTTAATGAGCTTGCTCAGAATGGCAAGCGTGTAATTGTCGCTGGTCTAGATACGGACTTTCGTGGAGAGCCATTCGGCCCAATGCCAGAAATAATAGTGTCGAGTGAATCAATTACAAAGCTGACTGCGATCTGCCCAGTGTGTGGATCTGCTGCAAACCGTACGCAACGACTTATTAACGGGAAGCCAGCATCGTATGATGAACCCGTTATATTGGTTGGTGCTTCCGAATCCTATGAGCCTCGCTGTCGACATCATCATGAAGTGCCGAATAAAAAGAGAAGGCCAGAAGCGAATGCACCAGCGAAGGTTTAAATGCTATTTAAAACATATACAGGTATTATTTTAGATTAAGTTAAGGTGATTTTTGACCGCGTATAAACGTGTATACTATAATTGTATTGTTAATTAAAAAGAGGTGAAGTCTTGCATGTTGGATCGATTACAAACGTTGGAAGATCGTTACAATAAGCTAAACGAGCTGCTGAGTGATCCAGACGTAATTAGTGACACGAATAAGCTAAGAGAATACTCAAAGGAACAGTCCGGATTGCAAGCTGTCGTTACCGCATATCGGGAATATAAAACCGTGTCAACGGAGCTAACAGACGCAAAAGCAATGCTGGATGATGATTTAGATACAGAAATGACTGAA
Organism: Virgibacillus sp. W0430; assembly: GCF_051846935.1. NCBI lineage: Bacteria > Bacillati > Bacillota > Bacilli > Caryophanales > Bacillaceae > Virgibacillus > Virgibacillus sp. W0430. The sequence continues at coordinate 48,159 of NZ_JBPYCS010000002.1, read as the reverse complement.
ATGGTAAAACTAGAAATTAATGAGCTTTCTTCTCGTAAAGAAGAGTTAGCAGAGCAAATGAAAATACTTCTATTGCCGAAGGATCCAAATGATGATAAGAACGTTATTATGGAAATTAGAGGAGCGGCAGGCGGTGATGAAGCAGCACTGTTTGCAGGAGATTTATACCGTATGTACTCCCGTTTTGCCGAAAACAACCGTTGGAAAACAGAAGTTATTGAGTCACATACGACTGGAGTCGGTGGGTATAAAGAAATAATTTTTATGATTAACGGGAATGGTGCGTACTCCAAACTGAAATATGAAAATGGCGCACATCGTGTGCAGCGTGTACCAGAAACAGAATCCAGTGGTAGAGTGCATACTTCGACTGCAACGGTAGCAGTTTTGCCAGAAGCAGAAGAAGTAGAAATTGAATTAAACGATAACGATATACGTGTAGATACCTTCGCATCAAGCGGTCCAGGCGGTCAAAGTGTTAACACGACGATGTCTGCCGTCAGATTGACGCATGTGCCAACAGGTATTGTTGTTTCCTGTCAAGATGAAAAGTCACAGATAAAGAACAAAGAAAAGGCAATGAAAGTATTGCGTGCTCGGATTTACGATAAATTTCAACAGGAAGCACAAGCGGAGTATGATGAAAATCGAAAGTCAGCGGTAGGGACAGGAGATCGTTCCGAACGAATTCGTACGTATAATTTTCCGCAAAATCGGGTTACAGACCATCGAATCTCTCTTACGATTCAAAAGCTGGATCAAATTTTGGAAGGAAAGCTCGACGAGTTTATCGATGCTTTGTTAATGGAAGAGCAAACGAAAAAGCTAGAGCAAATTGGAGAGTAAAATGAAGGAAAGCAAGCAATATGAAGTCCTCAAATGGGCTTCTCTTTTTTTAGAAAAACACAACCGGGAACAACGGGTTGCCGAGCTTTTATTGCAGCACTTTTTAAATGTATCACGATCAACATTTTTTACGATGATGCATGAACGTGTGCCGACGCACATAAAAGAAAAATTTGAGCATGCCATTAGGGAGCATGCACGAACAGGGGTACCGGTTCAGCATATAACAGGTTTAGATGTTTTTTATGGGCGAGAGTTTATTGTAAATGAACATGTGCTCATACCTCGTCCAGAAACGGAGGAGCTTGTGCATGCCGTGCTTCTACAAGTGAAGTCGATGCATGTAGATGAGCAATTGACAATTGTTGATGTCGGAACGGGGAGTGGTATAATTGCTATAACTTTAGCATTAGAGCTTCCTTATGCGAAGGTGTATGCTACCGATATTTCTCCAAATGCATTACAAGTAGCTAAACGAAATGCAAAAAGCCTAAATGCACCTGTTCATTTTATGGAAGGCGATTTTCTACAGCCACTTGTAGAAGGTGGGATTCAACCACATATAATTGTTTCAAACCCGCCTTATATAGACTGGGAGGAAAAAAGAGCGCTGGCAGATACGGTGAAAAACTTTGACCCTGAACTGGCCCTGTTTTCTGATGAGGAAGGGCTTGCGTCTTATAAAGATATTATTACACAATCACAACGAATTAAGAAAAGACTCCACCTAATTGCTTTTGAAATTGGACATGAGCAAGGAAGTGCGGTTTGCACATTGTTGAGCAACGCTTATCCTCGTTTAACTACTTCCATCGTAAAAGATATTAATACGAAGGAACGCATTGTGCTCGGTCATTAATGCTCGTTTATATCGTATGACTATTTATGAACATGCAACGGTATGACGCTTAATTAATAAAAATGGTTTCGATCATCCTTTACGATGATTGAAGCCATTTTTTAGGTTGTGTCAATTTTATACGTATAAAAATAATAGATTGCTAGTTTAAAAAAGGGAAACGCTGTCCATACTTTTCATAAGTAAATGGAAGGAGCTATCCATCAATGAAAAAGGTAATTGTCTTAATTATTTTCATCCTAATTTTTACAATGCTACCATATAAGTTTTTCCCGACAAACACCGTACACTCCACGTACGATTATCAAGTGATCCCAGACGATGCAATTCGTTTGCGTATTTTAGCCAATAGCGATGAAGACAAGGACCAACGATTAAAACAAACCATTCGCGACGAGGTGAATGCAGAGATTACAAGCTGGGTTGAAGAGATGTCTACTATAAATGATGCGCGCCATTTAATTCAGTCGCGATTACGAGAAATTGAGAAAATTGTCCACTCGGTAGTACGAACAGAAAATCAACAGCTGTCTGTAACTGTTGAATACGGAAAAAACGTATCTTTTCCTATGAAGCTGTATGGTTCATATATTTATCCACCTGGAGAATATGAAGCCGTCCTTATTACGTTAGGCGAAGGAAAAGGATCTAATTGGTGGTGCGTTTTGTTTCCTCCACTTTGTTTTTTAGACTTTTCAAATGGTACAACGGTTGCCGAAGATGAAAATACAGACGACGAAGCATCGGCTAAAGACCAAGAAAGAGATGAGGACGAGGGAATCGAGAGAAATAGCGAAGAAAAGGAACCATTAGAACATAGCACGGAGACGGACGATACAGAAGAAGATATAGACGTACAATTTTTTCTGTTTGAGTGGCTCGGATGGACATAGATTTCAATAAAACTGCATAGACTAGTAAAGAATATCGGATTGAGCTGTAATTAAAATAATTCGAGGTGATACGATGAATATTATGCCAGCTACCCGTGCATCGGAGCACACACTTGCTCATTTTTTAGAACGAAACATAGAAATTAAAAAGGAAACATTACTTTATTGCGGCTACGTTGTTGAAATCGATGGGAAAATTGAAGGGTGTTTTAGCATTGAGCAGATGGAAGAAGGGGTATACTGGTTAAAGCAGTTGTACATCACAAAAAACCATGCAGCTAGACTCCCGTATTTGCTTGAAGGCATTTTAACATTAGTAAAAAAGAAGCAAGCGAAAGTAATCTATGTTCATAGTCATCAGCCTGTTATTGATATATTACTTGAAGCGTTGCAATTCCATCCGCAAAAAGGGAATGTGTTTGCGGGAGAATACCCAAAGACCCAAGGAAACTGGTGGTCGTATAACGTTTCGTAACAGGGTAGAGATTATTTAGATAGACTACTACATGATGCTTACAACGAGATCGTCCAAAATGATAACCATACGAAAAGCCTGTTGTCTCAAATGACGTAACAGGCTTTTTTTATATGTTTCTTGTTTCCTATAACACCTTATTAAAAAGCTTTAATGAATTCGGCGACAGCTGCAGCATATTAAAAAAGCGTATATGCATTAAAGGACGAGGTGAACTTAATAATCGTTCATTTTGTTTTGCATAGTATGAGTAACATGTTTGTGGGGGAACAGATGCGCGAATCTAACTAGATAATATGTGATCAATTTTACTTCGAACGATATACACATGAATAACACCGTTGATTTTCACTGCAGGTGGATGCTTTCCGCGGGCACGGCTTCAGCCTCCTCTGCGGTCGGTAGGAATCAATACTAAAATTAACGAATACAAAGAGAGGTTTTTTAACTTCTTAAAATAACACCCACAAATACGTGACTCAATCAATTTGTAGCTTGTTTTTGCTAAAAATACGCAGATCAACTAAAATGTAAATGACAGAAAAGAGGGCAGAAACAGGATGCAAACGAAACGATGGAACGTGACAAATGAAAGCAGTAGTAAAGCAGCGATAATAGAAGCAGCCGTCTTGCTTAAAGAAGGTTTGCCTGTTGCATTTCCAACGGAAACGGTATACGGATTAGGAGCTGATGCAACAAGCTACAATGCCGTTGCTAAAATTTTTACAGCAAAGGGGCGACCACAGGATAACCCATTAATTGTACACATAGCAGAAATAAAACAGCTGGACGAATTTGCCGTGCACATACCTTCCTATGTACTGCCGTTATTGCGAGCGTTTTCCCCCGGTCCATTAACGTATATATTACCTAGTAACGGAAAATGTGCAACAAACGTAACCGCTGGATTGGATACGATAGCAATTCGGATTCCGAATCATCCAATTGCCTTACAACTGTTGCAAGCGGTACAGCTTCCAATAGCAGCTCCAAGTGCAAATTTATCTGGAAAGCCAAGTCCAACTACCGGCGCACACGTATGGAACGACCTGTACGGAAAAATTGCTGGCGTACTAGATGGCGGGGCGACTGGCGTAGGAGTGGAATCAACAGTAATTGACTGCACAGGCGATTCACCAGTGATTTTACGACCAGGAGGCGTTACAAAGGAGCAATTGGAGAAAGTAGTAGGACCTGTTAAGACTGACCCGGCACTAAATAATGAAAATAAGAAGCCAAAGTCTCCTGGAATGAAGTACAAACATTATGCACCAGAAATTCCTTTATGGTTAGTTACCGGATCAGCATCACACATGCAGAAGGTGATTCGGCAAGAACAGGATAACGGAAAACGAATTGGTGTGTTAGCAAGCACAAAAACGATCGCTCAATTAGAGGCTGATCAGCTAAAACCTTTAGGTGACAATCCCCAAAAAATTGCAGCGACATTATACGATGCACTACGAGCTTACAAAAAAGAAAGCATTGACTTAATTATTTGTGAAACATTCCCCGAAACAGGGATTGGACAAGCTATTATGAATCGGCTGAAAAAGGCAGCAACACGTATACTATAATCACGTAATGTGCGTTTATCGAACGATACGTATTGAATTTACGCTCATATTAATTGAAAAAATTAAAAATAAGACCGCACATTTCACGCTTGTATATCATTCTACAGCAATTTTTCATAACCCTTCCTTTGCATGCATATAGTTAATAAGCATGTCCAAGGAGGGGTTTTCATGGCATTCGTTCAATTAGGCGAATTTACTACGTTGGTTTTTATGGCGGTAGCATTAGGCTTAGATGCATTTTCCGTAAGCTTAGGATTAGGAATGAAACGTCCACGCTTAAAAAGAATTGCACTGATTGGGCTGCTTATTGGGTCATTTCATATTCTTTTCCCTCTAATTGGTATTTTAGCTGGGAAAGTAATAGCAGAAAAGATCGGACAATACACCGTGCTTGGAGGCGGTCTATTACTAGTTGGCATCGGAGCACATATGATATTTTCTGCGTTTAATCAAGAACCAAAGCGTAGTATAAATTCATCTGGAATCCATTTACTACTGTTAGCCTGCTCTGTAAGTATTGATAGCTTTTCGGTTGGATTAAGCCTTGGGATGTCGAATGCAAAGACGATAATGGCAATTATCCTATTTGGCTCTATAAGCACGATCTTAACATGGGCAGGAATGCTACTTGGGAGGAAAGTCCGAGGCTATCTTGGTGCATATAGCGAAATCTTAGGTGGAAGTATTCTTTGCGCGTTTGGTATGTACATATTGTTTAGCTAGTACGCTTCTATCGCTATCCCTTATTTTGACTCTATTGCAAGTATACGCATTTAAAAATCGGAAGTATGATCATTCCTCGGTTTCTGCTTCCATATGCCACGGTACAATTCCTATTTTTGTGCAGTATGTATATGTCCTCGCTTCCACATTAATTTCTCAACGGTAATTCGATAAACGTAAACAGAGCTGCGTTTAAATCAACAGCTAGTCTTCCGGCTGCCCATTTTTGTTTTCTGACAAGATTACTCGCCTTATGGTATATTTAAGAGACGATGAGAACACGGAGGATTTAATATGAACATCTTGTTTGTTTGTACAGGAAATACGTGCCGCAGTCCTATGGCTGAGGCATTACTAAAAGACAAAATTCCAGAAGCGTCCGTTCAATCAGCTGGAATTTATGCTGGGGAGAAGGAACCTGCTAATCCACAAGCAATTCAAGCATTAAAAAAGCGGGGTATTTACCATGAACACCGTTCCCAACCAATTACAGAAAGCTTATTAGAGTGGGCGGATATCGTACTCGTAATGACAACCCAACATAAGCAAGTATTAATTATACAATTTCCGAATTTTCAAAATAAGTACTTTACCCTAAAAGAATACGTTTCCGAAGCCGATAAAAAAGTATGGGATGTACTGAAAAAGTCCTATGCAATGTTGGAAGAAAAGCGAGCTCTATTTATCCAAAAAAATAAAAAGCTTAGTCCAGATCAGTTGGATACTGCAGTTAGACAGCATTTGAAAAAAGATATGCAAAATATTCGACGGTTGGAAAATGAATTAATTAATTATGATATTTCCGACCCATTTGGTGGCGATCTGCGAGTATATGAGCAAACAATGGTAGAATTGGACAAATATATCGCTTTACTAGAGAAAAAAATTAACCATAGATAGGGGAACGGAAATGAGGAAAAAATACCGCTTTAATTTACGCAGAAAATTAGTATTGTTTACAACTGTATTAGCCATTATTACGTATTCATGCAGTGCAGCATTTATTTATCTTATTTATGACTACATCCAGTCCTTGCTTGCAATTCCGGAGCAGCTTTATATTATAGTTGTGTTAGTACTAGGGATTATTTGGTCTGGCATACTTGCATTTATTGCAGCTCGAATTATTACGAAGCCTCTGCAGGAGTTAGAAGTAGCAGCAACGAACGCAGCTGAAGGCGATTTAAGACAAACGATTAATATTCCGAAATCTGACGATGAGATTCGCTCCCTTAGTATTGCTTTTGATTCAATGCTGAAAAACATTACAAATATCGTACATAATATTGAGACAAACTTTGAACATACGAATAAAAATGTAATTCAAATGAAAAAAGTAGCAAATGAAGCGGCACAGCATTCGGAAATGATCAGCTCTTCATCGGATGATATTTCAAAAGGCGCAGTCAGTTCCGCTGAAGCAATACAAGAAACAGCAGAAGCAGTTGAAGAAGCAACAAATCTGGCTGAAGAAGTTCAAATGAAAGCAGATCAATCAAAACAAAAATCAAATGAAATGCTGAAAACGTTAAATAAAAGTAAAGATGTGGTAAACAGTTTAGTAGAGGGAATCCAGACATTAGCTACTGAGCAGGAAGCTTCCTTAAAAGATGTAGAGCATTTAAAACAAAATGCACAGCAAGTTGAATCTATTATTACGATGGTAGGTGAAATTGCCGAGCAAACAAACTTGCTCGCACTTAATGCTTCAATTGAGGCTGCAAGAGCAGGGGAGCATGGACGCGGGTTTGCTGTTGTGGCAGAGGAAATTCGAAAGCTTGCAGACCAGAGTGCTCAAGCTGTACAGCGCATTTCTGATTTGATTGTTTCTATTCAAAATGGGGTAAGCTTAGTTGTTAAGCAAATCAATGACAATGTCGATCATGCGAACAAAGAAGCGGAAAGTGGTGCCAACACGAATAATGCGATTGAACAAATGTCAGGCTCCGTAAACGACGTTGCAGCTGAAGTCGATACGATTACAACTCTTGTTACGAAACAGCTGCAATCCATTCAAGCGACAGTAAAGCAATCACAGGAAGTAGCTGCAATTGCAGAGGAAACATCTGCCGCTTCTGAAGAAGTTAATGCTGCGGTACAAGAGCAGTCAAGTACAATCGAGGAAGTAGATGCATTAGCTAAGCAGCTCGAGGAGCAAGCACAAAATTTAAAGAAGCAAATCAATCAGTTTAAAATGTAAGCAAAATGGATTAAAATTTAAATACATGTAATTTTAATTAAGCGATGGAAAGGATGCAGACAACAATGAAAGTAATCCTAACTGCAGATCATGCAGGTATGACTATACGTAACGAAGTGATTAGCCTGCTCGAAGAAAAAGGTATTGAATATGAGGATACTGGCTGTGACTGCTCAAGCTCTGTTGATTATCCAGATTACGCTTTGCCTGCGGCGAAACGAGTAGCCTCAGGAGAATTTGATCGTGGAATTTTTATTTGTGGTACGGGAATTGGCATGTCCATTGCAGCAAATAAGGTAAAAGGTATTCGCTGCGCATTAACGCATGACGTATATAGTGCTAAATTAACAAGACAACATAACGACTCAAATGTTTTAGCTTTAGGGGAACGTGTTGTAGGTCCAGGATTAGCTCGTGAAATCGTCAACGTGTGGCTTGAAACGGAATTTGAGGCAGGTCGACATGCAAATCGAATTGGCAAAATAGCGACTTATGAAAGCGATTCCGAATAGATTGAAATCGGACAATTGTACTTAGTGATGAAAGAACTACGGTAATACGTTGAGAGAAAACTAAAAAAACATTTGATTATTAAGGTACAATTTGCTTAAAAAAGCAACGCTAAGCTAAACTGGCAAAAACGGAAATTACTGTCAAGTGCTTCAAAGGATAGTGGAGGGATTTAATCACTTATACCAATGCGTGCACTTATTAGTTACTAGGAACGAAAGGTGGCGACTCCAGCGGGAAAAGCATGCGTCTTGAGACCCCAGAGGAACTGGTTTTCTTCCGAGGAGGCTCAAGCCATGCCCGCGGAAAGCGTTCGCCTGTAGTGCAAAGTAGCGGGTATAACCTACCCGATTATTGCTATAGAAACAATTCGAAACAATAGGCGGAATAATAACGCCTAAACATAATATACGAGGGTGAACGTTTGTGAAACAGCTTCTTAATCAGATAACAAATGACATGCGAGCGATCGTTTCTGAATGGAACAAAAGTGGCCATTTACAGCGTGGTCACTTATTTGTAATTGGTTGTTCAACAAGTGAAGCTGCTGGGGAGAAGATCGGTACGTCTGGCAGTGAAGAAATAGCGGCCGTTATTTATACAGAGCTAGAAAAGCTGCAGCAAAAAACAGGAATGCATCTCGTATTTCAATGCTGTGAGCATTTAAATCGAGCACTCGTGCTGGAGCGTGAAGCCGCCCAAAAACTCCAGCTTGAAGAAGTTTCTGTTATACCAGCTGTTCAAGCTGGAGGGTCAATGGCGACGTATGCTTTTAAACAATTGACGGACCCCGTTGTTGTCGAGTCGCTCCAAGCACATGCAGGGATCGACATCGGAGATACGATGATCGGCATGCATTTGAAGTCTGTAGCCGTACCGCTTCGCTTTCAACAAAAAATGGTCGGAGAAGCACGAATTACAGCGGCACGAACACGTCCTAAATTAATTGGTGGTGTCCGTGCGTGCTATCGCTCCGAACCACCCAATGAACGATACTGAAAGATAGGTAAAACGTTTGTGAGCAAGCATGAACTATTTATTGTCGTTTATTTCTAAAATATGGTTTACTTATTTTGCTCATCGATTAGATCCGTTTTCTCATAACGCCTTACCTAATTTAGGAAGTTTTCAAACGTTTAATTTCACCGACAAATACATGGCCCAATAAAAATGTAGATGAAACGACCCTTTTAACCAATTGGATTAATAGGGCGTTTCGCCTTTTTACAATGAAATTATGAGTATCCGGAAAATAGTGTACCAGGAGAAATTTTCTAACATTCCGCTCATGGAATACACACGCTTTCCGCGGGCAAATGGTGAGTCTCCGTGTGCGTGAAGTGAACTTCCTCCGTGGAGGCTCAAGCATGTCTGCGGAATCGTCCGCCAGCAGTGGAAGGTAACGGCGTTACGCTCAAAGTGTTATTAGGTAGATTGAAAAAAAATTAATAGAAAAATGGTTAAGACTAAACCTATTATACGAGGGAGGGTGACTATGTGTTTAATCCACTTTCAGCTTCATGCACATTCGAATTATAAATTAATATTAGTTGCAAATCGTGATGAATTTTACGACCGTCCAACTGCAAAAGCGCACTTTTGGACGGATTTCCCCAATCTATTAGCAGGCCGTGATTTGCAACGAATGGGTACATGGCTTGGCATTACTAAAGCGGGCCGTTTTGCAGCTATAACAAATTATCGTGATGCGATGCAAATGGATAGTCCGCGTTCACGAGGCGAAATTGTCGCTAATTATTTAAAAACCGATTATACACCGGTCGATTATATAGAAAAACTAAGATACAACCGCGCTCAATATAGTGGATTTAATTTACTCGTAGGTACTGCCGACTCCTTGTATTATTATTCTAACATAGAAAACAAAATGTCATTCATACGCCCAGGTACACATGGCTTAAGTAACCATCTTTTAAACACTCCTTGGCCAAAAGTTGTAAAAGGAAAAGAAAAGCTGAAGGCGTACACGACTCCTAAACGAGTAATTAGCCAGCCAAAGGAACTATTTGAAACAATCTCGGATACGACGGAAGCAAGGGATGATGATTTGCCTTGTACAGGGGTTGGTCAATCATTGGAGCGTAAGCTATCGCCTCAATTTATCCGTATGTCGAATTATGGAACACGTGCGATGACCATTCTTTTAGTCGACAAAAACGATCACGTATGTTTCATAGAAAAAACATTTACGCATGGAACGTTAACAGATGAAAGAAAATATACATTTTATGCACGCTGAACTGCGAATCTAGCAGGAAAAGCATGCGTCCGAAAATCGTTATCGTGACACGATAGTGGAACGATAACAGTTGAGACCATGTCTGCGGAAAGCGTCCACCTAAAGCGGGAGTCAACGGTAGAGGAAATCATAATAAATAGGCATAGACGCAACATGTACGACTATGGCAATTTTTTAGAAAAAACGCATTACTACTAGCATCACACTAATAGAAATGTTCGAATGTATTAAGGGTGACGATAACGTAACGCTATACAAAAGTGAAGTTATCGTACTCCGTCATATAGTACCGACAAATACGTGACACAATTATTTTAGTTACGATACATGAACATTTGGTCTTTTTTTGGTATGATAAAACAGTATTCGTTTTGAAATCGGTAAAATACAGGAGGATCTGGAAATGGAACATTTAAAGCGTGATGACCAAGAATTGTATGAAGCGATTCAGGCAGAAAAAAAGCGGCAACAAGAAAAAATTGAACTCATTGCCTCGGAAAACTTTGTCTCTGAAGCAGTAATGGAAGCACAAGGCTCCGTGTTAACGAATAAATATGCAGAAGGCTATCCTGATAAAAGATATTATGGTGGCTGTGAGCATGTCGATGTCGCAGAAAACTTAGCAAGAGACCGTGCCAAAGAAATTTTTGGCGCCGAACACGTAAACGTCCAGCCACATTCTGGTGCACAAGCAAATATGGCGGTTTATTTCACCATTTTAGAGCTTGGGGATACTGTATTAGGAATGAACTTAAGTCATGGTGGTCATTTAACCCATGGAAGCCCTGTAAACTACAGTGGGAAGTTTTATAACTTTGTCGACTATGGCGTGAATAAAGAAACGGAAGTAATTGATTATGAAGATGTTTTAAATAAAGCAAAAGAAGTACAACCGAAGCTAATTGTTGCTGGTGCAAGTGCCTATTCCCGCGCAATAGATTTTGCCAAGTTCAGAGAAATCGCTGATGAGGTTGGTGCTTATTTATTAGTGGATATGGCACATATTGCAGGATTAGTCGCAGCAGGCTTGCACGAAAACCCAGTTCCATATGCAGATTTTGTAACGACAACAACACATAAAACGTTACGTGGACCTCGCGGTGGTATGATTTTATGTAAAGAAAAATTTGCAAAACAAATTGATAAAACAGTCTTTCCAGGCATGCAAGGTGGCCCGTTAATGCATGTAATCGCAGCAAAGGCAGTTTCCTTCAAAGAAGTTCTAACGGATGATTTTAAAGCATATGGGAAACAAATAATTGCAAACGCAAAAGCATTAAGCGAAGCACTAACAGACGAAGGCATTCGAATTGTATCCGGTGGTACCGATAACCATCTTCTCCTTCTTGATGTTACACCACTTCAGCTGACAGGTAAGGTTGCAGAAGAAGTATTGGACAAGATTGGTGTCACAACGAATAAAAATACAATTCCATTTGATCCAGAAAGCCCATTTGTAACGAGTGGGGTGCGTGTAGGAACAGCGGCAGTTACTACGCGTGGCTTCAAAGAGACAGATATGGAAGAAGTCGCTAAAATAATTTCGTTGACGTTAAAAAATCATGATGACGAGGAAAAGCTTCAGGAAGCGGCAAAGCGTGTATTGGAATTAACGAGCAAATTTCCCCTTTACGTATAAAAAGCAGCTGCTTCATTTTATTGAATAATTTTATAGGAGCTGGCAGTAGCATACGTTTGTATCGGTTACTGTCAGCTGTTTTTATGTCCATAACAATACAACTTTAGTAAATAGCGTCTGAAACGCTTGACAAAATTAAAGGGATATCGACGCTTGAAAGCTGTATGTTTTTTCTGTACAATTTTGTCGATGGACAAAAATAGAGAGGATGAATTGTAAGTGGGTAACGTATTTGTACTGAATCATCCATTAATACAACATAAATTAACGTACATACGCGATAAAAATACTGGAACAAAAGAGTTTCGAGAGCTTGTCGATGAGGTTTCTATGCTCATGGCATTTGAGATTACGAGAGAGCTTCCACTTAAAGAAATTACTGTAGAAACACCGGTTACAGAAGCAAAAGCTCACATTCTATCTGGAAAGAAAATCGGCTTAATTCCGATTTTACGTGCAGGCTTAGGGATGGTAGATGGAATGTTAAACCTTTTACCAGCTGCTCGTGTAGGACATGTCGGCCTTTATCGTGATCCCGAAACATTAAAGCCAGTAGAATATTATATTAAGCTTCCTTCTGACATTGCGGAACGCAAGCTAATTGTTCTCGATCCGATGTTAGCAACAGGCGGTTCAGCTAACGACGCGATTGATTCCTTGAAAAAACGCGGGGCAAAGAGCATAAGCCTAATGTGTTTAATTGCAGCTCCAGAAGGTGTGGAGCTTATTAAGGAGAATCATCCAGATGTCGATATATACTTAGGTGGCCTGGATGAAAAGCTCAATGAAAAAGGGTATATCGTTCCAGGGCTAGGCGATGCCGGGGATCGGTTATACGGTACGAAGTAGATACGAATTTCCACTTACGATCGGTTTATTAAGATCGAATAATTGTTAACGCTGCATCTTTTTAAGAAAAAAAAGCGCGAACGGAGATAGCTGGAAGCTAACAATATATATTGGAGTGAAACGTAGGAATGAATAAAAAAATTAAAGTGATGTCGATTTTTGGTACAAGACCTGAAGCAATTAAAATGGCACCGCTCGTATTGGAATTGAATAAACGTGCAGATGAGTTTGAATCAATTGTCACTGTTACCGCACAACATCGGGAAATGCTTGACCAAGTACTTGAAATTTTCCAAGTAACTCCGGACCACGATTTAAACATTATGAAAAGCAAACAATCGTTAGCACAAATTACGACAAGAGCACTTGAAGGCTTGGATGAAGTAATGAAAGAAACGAAGCCAGACATCGTACTTGTACATGGGGATACGAGCACGACGTTTGCTGCTTCATTAGCTGCATATTACAATCAGATTGCGATTGGTCATGTTGAAGCAGGCTTACGTACGTGGGATAAATACTCCCCTTATCCAGAAGAAATGAACCGACAGCTAACGGGAGTTATGGCTGATTTACACTTTGCACCGACAGAAAAGGCAAAACAAAATTTGCTGAATGAAAATAAAGATGCAGATCGAATTTCTGTAACGGGAAATACTGCGATTGACGCATTAAAAACAACCGTTGATGAGGGCTATAGCCATCCGATGCTTACTGCGATTGAAGGCAAGCGGCTCGTTTTAATGACCGCCCATCGCAGGGAAAACTTAGGGAATAATATGCAACAGATGTTCCGAGCAATTAAGCGGCTTGTCGAAGCACATGACGATATTCGTGTTATTTATCCCGTTCACTTAAATCCAGTCGTCAAACAGACAGCAGATGAAATATTGGGCAATGATGACCGCATCCAGCTAATTGAACCACTCGGTGTTGTTGATTTTCATAATTTTGCGGCTAGATCGCATTTGATTTTAACCGATTCCGGCGGTATTCAAGAAGAAGCACCATCCTTAGGTGTTCCAGTACTCGTTTTGCGCGATACTACCGAGCGACCAGAGGGTATTGATGCGGGGACATTGAAGCTTGCTGGAACGGAAGAGGATACAATCTTCAACATGGCAAACGAACTATTGTCTGATCAAGCTGCATATGAAAAAATGGCGAAAGCTGCGAATCCATATGGCGATGGCCAAGCCTCCAGCCGTATTGCAGATGCTATCCGTGCTTATTTTAAAAAGTAAAACAAAACAGCATCACTTAATTTTCGTTCCACTCTCGTTTTTTTCGTGCATATAAGTAGAAAAATAAAGAAGTTAGGCACTCCAATTTAATTGGAATTGCTTAGCTTCTTTTTTTGGTTTGTTGTTCGGTTCAGTCATGTTTTGTAGTTTTTTGATTTTGAGAAACTAAATATACAGAAGAAGCTTACAACACATGCATATTTCTCTTTATATTCTAGAAACTAAGAAAAGCGATAAGTGCGCGGGGAAAATATCGTGCCAAAAACGATGAAAACTAGCTTATTATAAACTTTGTATTTTATCGTCCCTTCGTCTATGCTTCCATTTTTAGCAAATAATTCCTTTTATTAGAGGCAACAGGAGGTTGATCTATGATGCGTATACGTATCCTTTTACTATTTCCAATGCTTTTGCTTATAATTCCATCGCACGCTGCTGCACTAGAAAAGAACGACGTTTCAATTATTGTTGAAGTAGAAGGAGACCCACATACATATGCACGAGATATTGAGTTGCAGTATCCGTTTTTACGTGTTGTAGCAACCTATGACACACTATTTACAGGGATTGCAGTACAGGGATCGCCGGAAAAGCTGGCAAAAGTAGCTAATCAAGACTTTGTTAAAGTAGTTCATCCAGTACATACATATAAATCAATGATAAACGATCGGTATCTGGAGGAAATAGGTGAAGAAGGGAATGGTTTTGTACTCGCAGAGCAAATGAATACGACAGATTTTACAGGAAAAGGAGTTAAGGTTGGCGTAGTAGATACAGGTATTGATTACACCCATCCAGATCTAGCGGCCAATTATTCTGGTGGCTATGATTTAGTCGACTTGGACGATGACCCGATGGAAACATTGCCTTCAGAAGGAATACCGACATCTCATGGGACACATGTTGCCGGAATAATTGCTGGGAATGGCCAACTAAAAGGGGTAGCACCAAATGCAGCACTTTATGCGTATCGTGCATTAGGTCCGGGTGGAGCAGGAACATCAATTCAAGTGATCGCAGCAATGGAACAAGCTGTAAAGGATGGCGTAGACATAATAAATCTTTCGCTTGGCAATACTGTAAATGGGCCAGATTATCCGACAAGCAAAGCAGTAAATCGTGCAACAGAACTTGGCGTGGCAGTCGTAATTGCCAATGGAAACGACGGACCGGCGAATTGGACGGTCGGCTCACCGGCAACAGCAACGGCAGCAAATGCAATTGCTGTTGGAGCAGCGACACATCCGCGCAAGGTTGCATATTTATATGAAACATTACATAAAAAACAAATTCCGTTAACGCCACTCATCGGCTCTTCCCCTTGGAAGTTTGAAAAGGATTATCCTATTGTCGAGTTTAATACCGAAAAAAAAGTAGCAAATAGTATTGTCGTTATGGAGCATTCCGACGGCTCTATTTATGACTCGATAAAGCATGCAGAGGAACAAAGAGCAGTGGCAGTCGTTGTTTATAATGAGGAAGACGAGCTATTTCCCGGGAGTATAGCAAATGAAAAAGCTCCGCTCCACATTCCTGTCGCTGCAATTCGAAAAGCTGATGCAGAGTGGATTGCTAAACAGCTAGAAGGACAAATACTTTATTTGGAAACGCTTTATGAAAAGCGGGAAACAGGAACCGCATCTTTTAGCTCACGCGGACCCGTCACGACAAACTGGCACATTAAGCCAGATATTCTTGCCCCAGGAACAAATATATTAAGTAGCATACCTGGCGGCTATGATGCACTTAATGGCACAAGTATGGCAGCTCCACATATTGCTGGTGCAATCGCTGTGCTCAAGGAGGCAAAACCGGATTGGACGAACGAGCAAATAATTGGAGCTTTAAAAACAACTGCACATCCAATTAAAGAGGATGGTAAGCTTTTTGATCCAAATGTTCAAGGTGCCGGGATTATGGACATCGAACAAGCACTACGAGCAGATACAATACTTACAAACTCGTTCCTTACCTTTGGCAAAATGAATGAATACAAAGAAGAGAACGAAACATTTGTAACGATAGAAAATGTGACAAATAAACCGCAGCAGTATCGTTTTCATATACCGAAAAAGAAGCAAGGATTACAGTGGAATTTGCCACAACGTTTTACAGTAGAGGAAGGAGAGCGAAAAGAAATTCCAATTAAGCTAGCAGTAATCCCTTCCCTCCTGCCAGATGGAATTGTACAGGATTGGCTCGTGCTTGAAAATATTCGTACGAGCAAAACGTATCATCTACCTTATTTATTTGTGAATCGGACGGCCGATTATCCAAAAGCTGCTGGATTCCATTTCGGCTTAAAACCATACACGGATAATACATATGCATATCAACTATATATGACGGAGCGGGCAAAGGAAGTCGCTGTTCATCTATATGAAGCAGAATCGTTACTCTATGCAAAAGAATTGCTTACATTGAAAGAGGTTAACGTCGGCTTAACGGAGGGGGAAATAGATAGGGTACACGTGAAGGCTGGGAGTTACACAGCTGTCCTTACCTTTCAATTAGAAAGTGGTACGTTTGCAAGCCATGTACAAGAAATACGTATTGAAGATTAACCGGAGTGCCCTCGGTCACTCCATGAACCAACAACGCAATTTACACTTTATATATCGTTGAATAGCAATTGTTGATGAAGTACGAGACCGTACCGCATTGGATGATTAAAATCAAATCGCAGCTGGAAAAATGGAGAGAATTGAAGGTTGTATACTTTTCACAAAATTGTTCACAAAAATGTCAACCATTCGACATGTTACTTCCTTTATAATGACTAAGGGACGTGACTAGAAAAGCCAAAAACGTCCTATTTAAATTGCTGTCCGTGAATCCCTTATAACTAATTGACATTGCGGTATAGCTAAGGTAGAATTGCAAAGTGTGGAATGTAATAATTATACTGCATAACTGTGTGCCTTTAACACAATTATAGGTAAGTATTTTGAAAGGCGGCAAATGTCGGAATAGCAAGTGAAATGTGTCTGATTTTGCGCTGTATATTCTACAAGCTTTACTGATTTTACAGAAGAGAAGAGTGAAGAATGTTGAATTATGAAACAATGGCTGTTCGACAACGCAAATGGATGCTCTATCTTCTCGCACTCTTAGTCCTTGGGGCAGGATTTACACCTTACACGACTATTTTTTTAGGACTTGCTTTAGGAAGTGTTATTAGCTTCTACAATTTGTGGCTAATGCAAAAGAAAATAAACGATTTTTCTGAAGCAGTTGAAAAAAAACAAAAAGCAAAAGGTCTTGGCACACTGTCCCGGTTAGCCGCTGTTGCTTTAGGTGTGATTATCGTATTACGGTTAGAAGAAAATATCGATATCATCGCTTTTATCGTAGGGTTAATGACAGCATATGTTGTCGTTATGGTTGATTTTATTTTGTTTAACAGATAGGGAACTCCCCACTGTTTAGAAGAAAGGTGCTACCCATTACTGAGTGGCTGTCTTATTCTTCGTCTAACAAAACTGGTCTGAAAGCGGGGTGAATTGAATGGATCATGGAGCACCAATTGTAGAAAACGTATTTGGTATTTCTTGGCTTGACTTCAACTTGTCTAACGTGTTGATGATTGCCGTTACATCGCTTATCGTATTTGTACTTTGTGTATTAGGAGCCCGAAAGATTGAAATGAAGCCGTCGGGTGCACAAAATGTTATGGAATGGATTCTTGATTTCATTAAAGGCATGATTAATGACACAATGGATTGGAAAACAGGTAAAGTATTCCTGCCATTGGCACTTACATTATTTACGTATATTTTAGTTGGCAACATGCTTGGTGTAATTACAAATGGTGTATTTGGGGATGAGCTGTGGTGGAAATCACCGACTGCCGATCCAGGTATTACGCTAACCTTGTCAACAATGGTTATTTTATTATCGCATTTTTATGGCATTAAGCTTCGCGGCGGAAAAGAATATTTCCTGGATTATTTCAGACCGATCCCGGTATTGTTTCCGATTAAGCTGATCGAAGAATTTGCGAATACGTTAACACTCGGTTTGCGTTTGTTTGGTAACCTATATGCTGGAGAAGTTTTGTTGGCATTATTAGTTGGATTAACAACTTCAGGAGTTTTCGGATTCCTAGGTGGAGCAATCCCGTTCCTCGCATGGCAAGGATTTAGTATCTTTATCGGGGGAATTCAAGCATTTATATTTACAATGCTAACGCTCGTGTTTATTTCACATAAAGTAAGTAACGAGCACTAGGGGTAAATGAAAGCAATTTGAATCACTTTACATTATATGCATGAACCAGCTTTAATTTGATTAAAACTGGAATTAAATTATAAAAGTTATAAAAACAATGAGGAGGAATTATATTATGGGAGCTTTAGCAGCTGCAATAGCAGTAGGATTAGGTGCACTTGGTGCAGGTATTGGTAACGGTTTGATCGTAAGTCGTACAGTTGAAGGGATTGCTCGTCAGCCAGAACTTAGAGGTCAGCTACAAACAACAATGTTTATCGGGGTTGCATTGGTTGAAGCGGTACCGATCATTGGGGTAGTTATCGCATTAATCGTTATGTAACACGTTTTTAACAAATGGCGAAGCGGATATTAATACCTTCGCCGTTGTTTATACTTGGCTCAAATTAAATGCGTTTTGACATATACTTATCTGTTGTGGAAGGAGTGAATTCTGTGCAAGCACTTACCGATTATACACACGTATACGCTGTGTTGGGTGGACTTCGAGTTGGAGATATGCTCGTTCAGCTGTTGTTCTTTGTCGTTTTACTAATTTTAGTCCGCAAGTATGCCTGGGGTCCTGTTATGGACATGATGAAAAAACGGGAAGATTATGTTGCTGGCGAAATCGAAGCAGCAGAAAAAAGCCGTGCAGAAGCGGAAAAGGCATCGAAAGAAGCTGTTGAACAACTAAAGCAAACGAAGCAGGAAGCACAAAAAATGATCGAAGATGCCAAAAATGCTGGAGTTAGACAAGAGCAGGATATTATTCAATCGGCTCGTCTAGAAGCAGATCGAATTAAAAAGGCAGCACAAGAAGAGATTGAAAACGAAAAAGAAAAGGCAATTCAAGCACTTCAAGATAAAGTGGCTTCATTATCCGTTTTAATTGCAAGTAAAGTAATTGAGAAGGAAATTAGCGCACAGGATCAAGATAAATTGATCAATGAATATATTAAAGAGGTAGGAGAAGAGCTATGAGTGAAGCCGTAGTTGCCAAACGTTATGCAGATGCTCTTTTTCAACTTGGCGACGAAAAAGCTACATTAGATCAATTAATAGAAGAGTTACGCGTCGTAAAAGAAGTTCTAGAAGTGAATGATAGTCTTGTCGTTTTCCTGAAGCACCCTAGAATTACAAATGAAAAAAAGAAGCAGTTTCTCGATGAAGTTTTTCAAGGAATTCAGACAGATATTTTAAATACATTAAAAATTCTTGTCGAACGTCAGCGTGTGGAACTCGTTCCATCCATGATTGATCATTTTATCCAATTATACAACGATGCAAAAGGCATTGCCGAAGCAACTGTATACTCTGTTCGAGAACTATCAAAAACAGAAAAAGAAGATTTAGCAGCTTCTTTTGCCCAACGATTTAACAAGAATACGATTAAAATTAAGAATGTTGTTGACTCCGACTTAATTGGCGGAATGAAAATACGGATTGGAAATACGATTTACGATGGTTCTATTAGCGGTAAATTAAAGCGAATTGAACGAAATATCGTAACTGCAAACTAATGAAGATAGGGGTGAAATGGTATGAGCATTAAAGCTGAAGAAATCAGTACACTGATTAAACAGCAGATCGAATCGTTTGATTCAGATATTGAAGTAAGTGATGTCGGAACTGTAATTGAAATCGGTGACGGGATTGCACGTGCACATGGTCTTGATAATGTAATGGCCGGAGAACTCGTTGAATTCTCAAACGGTGTTATCGGAATGGCACAGAACCTAGAGGAAAGTAACGTTGGTATTGTTATACTAGGTGCATATACAGAAATTAAAGAAGGCGATGAAGTTCGCCGTACTGGTAGAATTATGCAAGTACCTGTAGGGGAGGAACTTTTGGGTCGTGTAGTTAACCCGCTAGGTCAACCAATTGATGGGAAAGGACCAGCAGAAACGACAAAAACACGGCCAATTGAATCACCAGCTCCGGGTGTAATGGATCGTAAGTCCGTTGACGAGCCACTACAAACGGGTATTAAAGCAATTGACGCCCTCGTACCAATCGGAAGAGGACAGCGTGAGTTGATTATAGGAGACCGTCAAACAGGTAAAACTACGGTAGCAGTTGATACCATTTTGAACCAGGCAGATCAAGACATGATTTGTATTTACGTAGCAATCGGTCAAAAAGAGTCAACCGTTAGAAGTACGGTTGAAACATTCCGTCGCTATGGCGCTTTGGACTACACAATTGTAGTATCCGCGGGTGCATCAGATCCTGCTCCATTACTATACTTAGCACCTTATGCTGGTGTAACAATGGGTGAGGAATTTATGTATAACGGCAAGCACGTGCTTGTTGTTTATGACGATTTATCAAAACAAGCTGCAGCATACCGTGAGCTTTCCTTGTTATTGCGTCGTCCTCCAGGTCGTGAAGCATTCCCAGGGGATGTATTCTATCTACACTCACGTTTACTAGAGCGTGCTGCTAAATTGAGTGATGCACGTGGCGGCGGTTCATTAACTGCTCTACCTTTCGTTGAAACACAGGCAGGCGATATTTCTGCATATATTCCAACGAACGTTATTTCAATTACAGATGGACAAATCTTCCTGCAGTCAGACCTTTTCTTCTCAGGAGTTCGTCCTGCGATTAACCCTGGTTTATCTGTATCTCGTGTAGGTGGATCGGCACAAATTAAGGCGATGAAAAAGGTAGCAGGTACATTACGTCTCGACCTTGCTGCATTCCGTGAGCTTGAAGCTTTTGCACAATTTGGCTCTGATTTGGACAAGGCAACGCAGGCACGATTAAATCGTGGGGAACGTACAGTCGAAGTGCTTAAGCAAGGACTTCATAAGCCATTAGTTGTTGAAAAGCAAGTAATGATCATTTATGCCTTAACAAAAGGCTTCTTGGACGATATTCCAGTTGAAGATATTGTTCGCTTTGAAGAAGAATTCCATATTTGGATGGATAGCAACCGCGAGGAATTGCTAACATCTATCCGTGAAACAGGAAACCTTCCTGACGATAAAGATATGGCTGAAGCAATTGATTCATTTAAAAAGACATTTTTACCAACTGAAAAATAATGAGCCTTTGAAAATAATCTTATGGAAGAAGAGTTTAGAATGACTATACGTAATAACATGCGTATATCGACTTCATTCTAAACTCCGTATTCTGTTTTGAAAGGGTGGTGAAAAGCTTGGCATCACTTAGAGAAATAAAAGGTCGGATCGACTCTACTACAAAAACGAAACAAATTACGAATGCAATGCAAATGGTTTCGGCATCTAAAATGAGCAGAGCGGAAGAAAATGCTCGGAAATTCGCTCCCTATAGTGAAAAAATCAAAGAGGTTGTAGCTAGTATTGCGAACAACAATTCAGATGTTTCACATCCAATGCTCAAAAAACGTGAAGTGAAAAAGACTGGATACGTTATCATTACTGCAGACAGCGGCTTAGCAGGAGCATATAACAGTAACGTTTTAAGACATTTGTATCAAACGATACAAAAGCGTCACAAGTCTACAGATGAGTATACCGTCATTACGCTTGGTCGAATGGGCTTTGAATTTTGTAAAAAGCGGGAAATTCCTGTGTCGCAAAATGTTTTAGGGCTTTCCGATCAACCACGTTTCGCAGAAATTAAAGAGCTTGCTTCTAAATCCGTACAAATGTATGCGGAAGAAGAAATTGATGAATTAATTATCATTTACAATCAATACGTTAGTGCCATCTCTCAAGTAGTTACAGAGACAACCTTGTTGCCAATAACAAATATTGAAACAAGTGGCGCGACAAGCGATTATGAGTATGAGCCAGATGAAGAACAAATCTTGGAAGTGCTCTTGCCACAGTACGCTGAAAGCTTAATTTATGGAGCGTTACTACAAGCAAAAGCGAGTGAGCATGCTGCACGAATGACTGCAATGAAGAGCGCAACAGATAATGCCGAGGAATTAATAGACGAATTGACATTGTCTTATAACCGCGCACGCCAAGCAGCTATTACGCAAGAAATCACCGAGATCATCGGCGGAGTAGCCGCATTAGAATAAAAAGCAAGAGAGTTCGAAAGGAAGTTAGGAGGGAAATCGATGAGTAAAGGACATGTTACACAAGTAATGGGACCTGTCGTCGACGTTAAGTTTGGAGACGATCAGCTTCCTGAAATTTATGATGCATTAACTGTTCAATTTGCGGACAACACTGACAAAACGAACAGCTTAACATTAGAAGTAGCACTTCACCTTGGTGATAACACAGTACGTACAATTGCAATGTCATCTACAGATGGTGTACAACGTGGAATGGAAGTAGTTAGTACAAATGGACCGATCTCCGTTCCAGTAGGAGATGTAACATTAGGGAGAGTATTTAACGTACTCGGAGAAAACATCGATCTTGATGAACCATTACCAGAAGGGACACGTCTTGACCCGATTCATAGAGACGCTCCAGAATTTGAAAACTTATCAACAGAGACAGAGATTTTGGAAACAGGGATTAAAGTTGTAGACCTTTTAGCACCTTACATTAAAGGTGGAAAAATCGGTTTGTTTGGTGGTGCTGGTGTAGGTAAAACAGTACTAATCCAAGAACTAATTAACAACATCGCTCAAGAGCATGGAGGTATTTCTGTATTTGCTGGTGTTGGTGAGCGTACGCGTGAAGGAAATGACCTTTATTTTGAAATGAAGGATTCAGGCGTTATCGATAAAACAGCTATGGTTTTCGGTCAGATGAACGAGCCACCTGGAGCACGTATGCGTGTAGCACTAACAGGGCTTACAATGGCTGAATACTTCCGTGATGAAAAAGGCGCAGACGTATTATTGTTTATTGATAATATTTTCCGCTTTACTCAAGCAGGTTCTGAGGTGTCGGCACTTCTAGGTCGGATGCCTTCAGCGGTTGGTTACCAGCCTACACTTGCAACAGAAATGGGACAATTACAGGAACGAATTACATCAACGAATAAAGGTTCTGTTACATCGATCCAGGCTATTTACGTACCTGCAGATGACTACACAGACCCAGCACCTGCTACAACGTTTGCCCACTTGGATGCAACAACAAACTTAGATCGTAAATTATCGGAGCAAGGAATCTATCCAGCCGTTGATCCGTTAGCATCTACATCACGTGCGCTTGATCCAGAAGTAGTAGGAGAAGAGCATTATGAAGTGGCAACAGCTGTACAGCGTACACTTCAGCGCTATCGTGAGCTACAAGATATTATTGCTATTCTAGGAATGGACGAGCTAAGTGATGAAGATAAACTAACAGTTTCACGTGCACGTCGAATTCAATTCTTTTTATCACAAAACTTCCACGTTGCTGAACAGTTTACTGGGCAGCCAGGATCCTATGTACCCGTTAAAGAAACAGTGCAAGGATTCAAGGAAATTCTTGAGGGTAAATACGACGATCTTCCAGAAGATGCATTCCGCTTAGTTGGACGCATTGAAGAAGTAGTTGAAAAAGCTCAAGGAATGTAACAATTATACGTGGAAGCGTACACGTATGCGTATGTAATTGCTGACTCAATTACATACGCTGCCGGATATTTCAAAGGGTACGTTTCCCCGTTTGCATAAATTCAAATACGAATTACTTATAAATAAGAGAAGGCAGGAGGATTTGGGCGTGTAAACAAAGCGTGCTGTACGCTGTACATGAGCAAGCGGTGTTCTTAGCATGCCCAGCTCTTCAAAATTCTCTAGGAGGGGTTCCATTGAAAACACTAACTGTGAGTGTTGTTACTCCTGATGGCCCTGTTTTGGAAGATGACTTTGAAATGGTTAGTTGTAAAGCAGAAAATGGTGAGCTCGGTATTTTACCTGGGCACATTCCTTTAGTTGCACCTTTAACAATAAGTGCTGTACGTTTAAAGAAAGGCAGTACCGTTGAAAAAGTTGCTGTTAATGGTGGGTTTTTAGAAGTACGTCCTGAAAAGGTTACAATTCTAGCCCAATCTGCTGAAAAGCCTTCCGAAATTGATGTAGAGCGAGCTCAAAAAGCAAAAGAACGAGCTGAGCAACTCCTTCAATCTCAAAAACAAGACGAAGTTGATTTCCAACGGGCTGAATTAGCACTCAAACGAGCAATGAACCGATTAAATATTACGAATTAGTGCAACGCAACGTGTAACAGATCTGGGATATACGACCAGATACGTTGAAACTTGCGTTTTACAAAATAGGACGTTGGTGAAAATAAATTACGTACTTCTTCTAACGAGAAGCGTGGTGGATTTCACTAGCGTCTTTTTGATTTCGTTCTTTACCGTTCTTTGTCAAATGACGCTTGTGATGTATTTTAAGTCGAGGAGTACTAATTATGAAGTAGAACAAAAACATGAAATCTTGCGCTCTGATTCCGCTGACTTGCACTACAGTCGACAGGCTTTCCGCGGTTACTGCCGCAGCTTCTGTAGCTCCTCTATCCGAGTCGCTACAGTGATCTTCGGATTCATGCTATTTCCGCAGGAGTCCGTCGATTTTCCGTTCCAGTCAGCTTAAAGAGAGCTAATAGCCTTATTGCGCACTTCAATGCTGTTTAAGCTGGATTGGGGTGTGTTTCTTTATGGTTTTGTATTGTACTCTGTTTCTACAGGTTTCCGCTTGAAATAAAGCATGATTCGATTTTTATAATTTGTGACGCTTCTGTAACCATAAGCGACTAAACAAGTGATTTCCCTCCTGGATATGGTTTTCGACGCCTTTTATTCGACAGGGAAATACACTTGTTTTTTATTATGAAATCAAAATAACGTTCGTGTCTTTACATTTCCCTACCAAAAAGTAATGGCTTTTTTCTCACCTACGACATTTATTGTACAACCTTCTTTAGGCGCTATATTGAATGTGGGGTTCTTTCTTATTGTACTTTGGATTGAATCTTACATTAAAGTAAGACAAAAAAACTCCCATATTCTCTTTTTTGGTAATCAAACACGTTTGAGAAAATAAAGGCGTACTTTATTTTGAATTAGTTAATAATGTGTTTTATGTTGTGTTTTTCACAAAATGTGTCGCTATTTCCCAGGAAATATAATTGTTTGTCAAAAATGCTCGAACAAATGGTGAACAAAAATCGCGTGAAGTTAGTTATTAAGAGTTATCTCAAATAACAATAGATCGTACGAGTTGTAAACCATAAAGGGAAGAATGAAAGGCAAAGATAAATTGGGATTTGTCAGCTTCGGATAAAATTCAATAACACACGTATAATTAGCATACTTATATGCAAAAAAATGGCGGTCTACGGCGTTTATAAAAATTCATTTCTACAGTTAATAGATGACGATCAGTTTAGGCCATTGACAAAAGAAAGCACAAATGGCAAAGTAGCAATATATTACAATTTTAATAAGATAGGTGATCTCCTTGCTATCAATCGGACAAACAGCACTTGTCACTTTAATTTCGCACATCATATTTATTTATATTACATGGATTGCACTACAAGCAATCAATTTCGATCCATTAATTCGTAAAGGGAAAATCGTTGAAGCGCGTGTGCTAATTATTTTTTTAACAATTGTCATTGGTACAAGTGTTAGTCAATTTTTCCTTGATATTCTTTATGCTTCTCAAAACTTAATTTTTCTGTTTTAAATAACATACAAGAAGTGCTTTACGTATTATGGCTGTATTAATTACGAGTGATCTCTACAGTACATTTATCAAAAAGAAAAACCCTTCGAATAATTAGACGATAAGTCGTCGAGATGTCGTTATTTGTACCGTATTAATTTATATCCTCCTGTACATACTGATTTTAGTATGATTAGGGGGATTTTTTATGTTGAAATTAACTGGATTCATTACAAGTCTTATTATTTTATTTAGTTCAATTGGAGCTAATCAAACACCAGAGCAGGAGGAGCTAAATTATTTAGCTTCATTTATATTGGAAAACAACCTAGATGTCGCTGAATGGGAAGTTATTTATAAAGATAAACGAAAGGTAAAGACTGTACAGAAACTTGTGCGTAAAATTAAAGATAGTCACTTGGTCACTGTTTCAGAAAATGAAAATACGATAAAATATGTCATTGAAGACCGAAACAAAACGGAAACATTTAACGTACAGTATAGTGTACTCATTTCAAAGCAAGCAACTAGTTATGCCGAGGTTCATGCGGTCATAAGTGGAACAAGCTGGAATAATGCTGTTAGGGATGCGTACCGCTCTTTTAGTCAGACGAAAAATAAGTTTTTCACACGAACTTCCCAAAAGTTTACTTGTATCAAAACAAAGGATAGTGGTATAATTGAAATTGGAGTTTTACTGACAAATTTAGACGATAAATTAAATTTATTACATATAGCGACACAGACAGACACAGTGGAAGATTCTACGCATAAAAATATAATTTATGGGTATACACCACTATGGGAGCAAAAAATGCTGATAAACAGTAAACCGCTAAACATTCAAATTGTCGAAAAGGAAGCAGATGAAAATCAATCCAATTTGACAATTGGAACACCTATCCTAGTAAATGAATATTAATGTATTGAGATTAGAATTCGAAGGAGATTTAAGTCATGGAAAAAATCATCGTAAGGGGCGGAGAGCGGCTGAGCGGTTCCGTTAAAGTTGAAGGTGCAAAAAACGCTGTACTTCCCGTTATTGCTGCGAGTTTAATTGCGAGTGAAGGTAAAAGCGTAATTACAGATGTTCCAGTATTAGCTGATGTATATACAATTAATGAAGTATTACGAAGTATGAATGCAAATGTTAAATTTAAAAATAATACAATAACTGTAGATGCAACGAAGCAATTAATGACAGAAGCTCCTTTTGAGTATGTGAGAAAAATGAGAGCGTCTGTTTTAGTGTTAGGACCTTTATTAGCTCGTTACGGGCATGCAAAAGTTGCTTTGCCAGGAGGGTGTGCGATTGGAACCCGTCCGATCGATCTACATTTAAAAGGCTTTGAAGCAATGGGTGCAGAAGTACATGTAGGAAACGGCTATGTTGAAGTTCATGCAAACGGACGTCTCCAAGGTGCGAAAATTTATTTAGATGTACCAAGTGTTGGTGCGACAGAAAATATTATGATGGCAGCAGCGCTAGCTGAAGGGAAAACGATTATCGAAAACAGTGCAAAAGAACCCGAAATCGTTGATCTAGCAAATTATTTGAATAAAATGGGTGCAAAAATAGTCGGTGCTGGCACTGAAACAATTAAAATCATAGGAGTAGACGCATTAAAAGGAGCAAAACATTCCATTATTCCCGACCGAATTGAAGCAGGGACATTTATGGTTGCTGCCGCGATTACAGGTGGAGATGTGCTTATAGAAAATGCAGAAAGTGAGCACTTGCGACCGCTTATTTCTAAGCTTCAAGAAATGGGAGTAAAAATAAGCGAAGAAGGTGGAGGTATTCGTGTTATCGGTCCAGAGAAGCTAACGGCTACCGATATAAAAACGTTGCCACATCCAGGTTTCCCTACTGATATGCAGTCACAAATGATGGCATTAATGCTGTGTGCGGAAGGAACGAGTGTATTAACAGAAACGGTATTTGAAAATCGGTTTATGCATGTTGAGGAATTCCGACGCATGAATGCAAAAATGAAAATTGAAGGTCGAAGTGTAATTATCGAAGGACCGTGCGATTTACAAGGTGCTGAAGTTGCCGCAACAGATCTTCGTGCAGGAGCTGCGCTAATATTAGCAGGTCTCCGTGCAGATGGAATGACACGAGTAACGGAACTAAAACATTTAGATCGTGGCTACGTTGATTTATCTGGAAAACTTGCTTCTCTTGGAGCAAATATTAAACGAGTGACTGAGTCGGAACAAGGTACTGTAGAAACTGTCAAGCCTATAATGCCGCTTGAATACAAAAAAAATAGAGTAGTAGCTGAACTATCATAACGATTATAGATTAATAGAAAAAGATGGCGCATTGTGCCGTCTTTTTTGGTTGTACAATATATGTATGACGTTGGTGAAGAAAAAAACCATTACTTTTGTAGGGAAATGTGAAGGAAATTCACTAACGTCATTTGCCAAAAACCGCTTAAACAGTATTGAAGTGTGTGCACTAATGCTATTAGCCCTCTTTAATGCGAAACCAGAGCACAAGCTTTCATGTTTTCGCTCTACTTCATGGTTAGATCTTCCTCAACTTACAATACATCACTAACGTCATTGGACAAAGAACCTCTTTTTTATTTGATTGAGTCACGTATTTGTCGGTGTCATTTTAAGCAGTTAAAAAACCGCTCTTTGTATTCGTTACTATTAGTATTGATTCCTACCGACCGCAGTAGATATACACTACGCTTTCCGAGGAGGCTGAAGCCGTGCCTGCGGAAAGCATCCACCTGCAGTGAAAATCAACGGTGTTATTCATGTGTATATCGTTCGAAGTATTATCTAGATTAGATTCGTGCATCTGTTCTCCCCACAAACATTTTACTCATACTTTTTTATTTTCTATTCATAGCTTCTTCACGAGAAACAAAGGCCCACCCATTCTAGCCTCCAATTCCGTTAGCAAAACTAAATTTTCCTATGAATTTTACTTGTTTATATATCATATCTTCGTTTTCATTTACATAATTATTATAGTAGAGAGCATCATCTTTTTATTTGAAAATAGAAATGAGCATAAGGGGGGAATGATCTGTTCCATATGAACAAGGAAGTTTGCTTTCTCTATTTAAAATAAATAAAGGAATCGAATTTATGATGAAAAGCATTAAATAGTTGTGATCATGCGCAAAATATAATGGCGATATCAATTGTTTATAGGAACGGTTCTCATTTAAAACCGTCTTTTTAACGTTGTTTATTTAACTTTATCATGCACCTTTCTAATTTGGAACATCGGTCTACTATTGGAACAACAAGTATAAAAATAGAAAGAGTAGAACGGCGCTCCCGTAAATACAGCACCCTATCAACAGATAGACAATTCGATATACGAGAAATTTTTATTGTAAAAAGTTACTAAGCAATGTATGTATGATAGAGATCGATATGTGTAGAGGAGGATACGATGAAGCGAAATCGATACACCTTAAAAAAACAAATACGAAAACGTAGAAAAACATCCATGCTAAAACAATTCCGCAATCAGAAAGTGAAAAAAAGCAGTACCAACGCCATAAACAATAAACGAGCAGCAACATTGCGTCCATTTCCCTCTCGTTGGAAAGTGCCTGCTATTTTATTCGTTGCAGTGCTCATCATCATTATAGTAATTGTACCGTCGTTGGTTGTAATCCCCTTTATTAAACAAGATAATGAGTTGACAACAATTCCTACTAAAAATGAAACGCCAGAACTGTCTGTAGAGGTTGAGTCCCCTTTTTCAGTTGCAGTTATGCGTTCCGTCTCTGATGAAATTGAAGATGTTCCGTTAGAAACATACGTAATGAGAGTGGTCGCATCCGAGATGCCTGCGGAATTCGAACAAGAGGCGTTAAAAGCACAAGCACTTGCAGCTAGAACTTATATTGTCAATCATTTGCTGCATAACGATACTAATTTGGACTCCGATGTAACAGATACTACTAAGCATCAAGTGTATCAAAATGAAGCTGAACTAAAAGAAAGATGGGGCAATGATTTTGATTGGAAGATGAAAAAAATAAAAGAAGCAGTGTATGCTACAAGTGGGCAAGTTTTAACATATAAAGATGCACCGATTACTCCTGCGTTTTTTTCAACAAGTAATGGCTTTACAGAGAACTCGGAAGATTACTGGGAAAACGAATTGCCATACTTACGTAGTGTAGAAAGCGAATGGGATACCGCATCGCCAAAATATTTGGACCAAAAAGTATTCACTTTACAAAATTTAAAAACAGCGTTACAGGTTCCCTTACCAACGTCCTTACCAGTTGAAGCGCATATTACTCGAACAGCTAGTGGACGTGTGGCTGAATTACAGCTAGGAGATAACACGCTGACTGGGAGAGAAGTGCGTGAAAAGCTTGGTCTCCAATCAAGTGATTTTTCAATTGAACAGAAAAATGACCATTTCGTTTTTAAAACAAAGGGATATGGGCATGGTGTTGGCATGAGTCAATACGGTGCTAACGGTATGGCTCAGGAGGGAAAAAGCTATAAAGAAATTGTACAATATTATTATCAAGGAGTTGAAGTAAGCAATGTGCGTGAAATTGCACCTACGCTCGTTGCAAAATAAAAAAAACGTTAGGTTATATTTGTAAAAGACAACTTATAACTGTTTAAGTTGCCCAAAATTTAAGCAACCAATCCATAAATATTAAAAAAAATTCCAGCAAATGTATATATTTTCTTTTATTTGATCACAATGGTTGTTGAGGTGATGATCAAATGAAAGAAGAACAAAATGGCGCTTCTAAAAATAAGTTGCGGCGCATTTTCCGAAAGAAATGGTTTTTCCCAGCATTGTATTTAACAATTGCAGCCGTTTTGCTGACCGTTGTCGTCTGGTATCAAAATATCGATAATCAACTACCAGACGAAGTAGAACAGAACGAAACAGCAGATGGTATCGGCTCCGATCCATTCAATGAGGATGCCGAAGCGGTAATGGAACAACAGGAAATGATTCAAATGCCTGTGAAAAATGAAGACCAAGCAGAAATCGTAACTAAATTTTATGATTACAACGCAGATGAACAGGATCAAGAAAATGGACTGATCCTCTATAACAACCGTTATTATCAGAGTACAGGCATTGATATCGCATCAGCAGATGGAGAGACTTTCGACGTAATTGCATCGCTAAGTGGAACAATTACAGAAGTGAAAGAAGACCCATTGCTCGGAAATGTTGTTATCATTTCTCATGAGAATGATGTAGACACGTATTATTCGAGCTTAGGAGAAGTTGGTGTCAAAGCAGGCGATAAAGTAAAGCAAGGTGACAAAATAGGTACAGCCGGGAAAAACCTATTCGGAAAAGACAGTGGTACGCATGTTCACTTCGAAATAAGGAAAGATGACATGCAGGTGAACCCAGAGCAATTTTTTAACCAACCATTGAATAAGCTTGATGCTGTAAAGTCGGAAAGTGAAGCAGCAGAAAACGACGAAGATGAGACAGACGAAAAGGAAGAAAAAGAAGAAAAAGAAGACAAAGATGAAGACGAGGCAGGAAAGCAGCTCGAGTCATCAGTAAATTCAACGCCAGCATAAAAACATAAGAAAAACCAAAGCAAATAAATAACAATCGACCCTGGAAAATAACCAGGGTTATTTTTTTGTCTTTAAATAATACTTGTCCGTTATGGAAATTTTCCGATTTTACTCATAAACACGGACAACAATTAATAAAATGTTACAAACCAAGCGTTCAAGTAATGTCTGAGGTGAGAGCTTGTGTGGCCTTTCTAATGTACATATAATAACGCTCTTAACATAAAAAATGGGGAAACGACGAACGCATCCGATGCCTGTTTATAGGCATCTGTTAGCAGAAGGATAAGTAGACTTTTACCTAAAGCCACGTCACATAATACACCTTGTCTCGATGGACACCTCGGAAATTCAACATAGGGAGGCGAACGGTGTGCACGATTACATCAAAGAAAGGACTATCCGGATTGGTAATTATGTCGTTGAGACACGAAAAACAGTCCGAATGATAGCAAAGGAGTTTGGTGTTTCAAAAAGCACAGTTCATAAGGATCTAACAGAACGTCTACCAGAAGTAAATGCCGAGTTAGCGAAGCAAGTAAAAGAAATATTAGAATACCACAAATCGATCCGACATTTAAGAGGAGGCGAAGCAACGAGAAAAAAATACCGCACGACAGCCGAAGTAAAAAATGATGCACCTAAAGACCCAGTAAGCTAGTCCAACTAAAAAAGTCACTAATACGATTAGGGAGGCCACTGAAAAACGGTCGTTATTTTGAGCAAAGTCTTTTCGTTAATAAAAAGAAGACACCTTTAGTGTGGTGCTAGTAGAGATGAGTTTTTTTAATAAAGTGGCATAGTCGTAAATGTTGCGTCTATGCTTTTTTATTATGATTTCTTTCACCGTTGATTTTCAGTTCAGGTGGACGTTTTCAACAGGGCATCGACTCAACTCTTATCGCTCCACTATCGTGTCGCATTAAGGATTTTCGGACGTATGCTTTGAGACAAAGGTTCTGTACTAAGCGTAGCGAGGGAAGCGGCTGATGCCATACCGGCGAAACGCGTCTGCCTTTCACTGCAGTAATGAGTAGAGGATCTGAAACGAAGCAGATTATTTGACGAGTGTCGAAAATTGATTTAACAATTTTAACTTAAATGCAGTTAATTGTAGAACTTTGTGGTAAAATATTATATTAGTTATGCATTTTTTGAAAACGGCTCAGGACAGTTAGTTGCAAGGAGGATAAACGTACATGTTTTCTAGGGATATTGGGATTGATCTTGGAACAGCAAACGTGCTGATCCATGTAAAAGGAAAAGGGATTGTATTAAATGAACCGGCAGTCGTAGCAATGGATCGAGTGCAAGGGAAAGTACTTGCAGTTGGCGAAGAAGCGCACCGGATGGTCGGTCGAACACCAGGGAATATTGAAGCCATTCGTCCACTGAAAGATGGCGTTATAGCAGATTTTGATGTTACAGAAGCAATGTTAAAGCATTTTATAAATAAAATAAATGTGCGCGGGTTTTTGTCAAAGCCACGCATGTTAATTTGCTGCCCAACGAATATTACAAAAGTGGAGCAAAAGGCAATTAAAGAAGCGGCAGAGAAATCTGGCGGTAGGAAAGTATATTTAGAGGAAGAGCCGAAAGTAGCAGCCATTGGTGCTGGTATGGAAATCTTCCAGCCGAGCGGAAACATGGTTATCGATATTGGTGGTGGAACAACTGATGTCGCGGTATTATCGATGGGTGATATTGTAACCGCTGAATCGATTAAAATGGCCGGCGATAAATTTGACGTTGAAATATTGCAGTACATTAAAAAAGAATACAAGCTTTTAATTGGTGAACGGACGGCCGAGGACATTAAAGTAAACGTCGCGACGGTTTTCCCAGGATCAAGACAAGAGGAATTGGCTATTCGCGGCCGGGATATGGTTACAGGATTGCCACGCACAATAACCGTTTACTCCAACGAAATTGAAGAAGCACTACGTGAATCGGTCGCATTAATTACACAAGCAGCAAAATCGGTTCTCGAACGTACACCACCCGAGTTATCCGCAGATATTATTGACCGCGGCGTAATTTTAACTGGTGGAGGCGCGATGATTCATGGCATCGACCAATTGTTGTCTGAAGAATTAAAAGTACCTGTATTTTTAGCAGAAGAACCAATGAATTGTGTAGCTACCGGCACAGGGCTTATGTTAGAAAACATTGATAAAATAGATCGTAAAAAAATTATGTAATTACATCTTACACGAAATACAAGTAAATGCGTAGGTAGCTAGGACGACAAATTTCCAATTTGAACAGACGTACTGCTCCTCCATTCTGCAGCGTACGCTCGGTTACTCAAGGGAATAAAACAAATAAACAGCTATTACTGGTTTAAATACGTTAGGGGGGAAAGGATGCTTAGAGGATTTTATACAGCTGCAAGTGGAATGATTGCCCAGCAAAGACGCCAAGAAGCGCTATCAAACAATATTGCTAATGCGAACACACCAGGGTATAAAGCCGATGAAGCGACCCTCAGAGCGTTTCCTGAAATGCTTCTTCAGCAAATGGGTACGAAACATACTCCAACGAAGCGACATTTACAATTACCGGTTCAACAGCCAATTGGCAGGATGAATACCGGCGTATATGTTCATGAAACAATTCCAAATTTTGCTCAAGGCGATATAACTGAAACAGGCATTTCTACCGATGTCGCCCTCGTAAATCGAACACTTCCAGACGAAACAGGCAGCTTGTTTTTTACAGTCCAAAACGAATCTGGAGAAGTTCGGTATACGAGAAATGGCAATTTTACAGTAGACGGACAAGGGTTTTTAGTAACGAATGAAGGCTATTACGTATTGGACAACGGACAAAATCGAATCCAAACAAATCGCTCGGAATTTACCATTTCCCCTGAAGGTCTCGTAGAAGCGGAAGGACAAACTACTGAACTCGGTATTATGTACATTGAAAATGTCGGCCAATTAGTTAAAGAAGGAAATGGATTACTGCGCGGAGAAGCCAATATAAACAGTATTGCACCTGGACAAGCAGGAGCAACTTTTATGCTTAAGCAACGGTATTTAGAACGATCAAACGTCGATTCATTGCAATCGATGACACAAATGATGGAAGCGTACCGTATGTTTGAATCAAATCAGCGCGTGTTGAAAGCGTATGATGAAAGCATGGGGAAAGCAGTTAATGAAATCGGTCGATTAGGATAGGAGGTATTTTATGTCACGAACGATGATACAAGCAGCCGTTACGATGAATCAGCTGCAACAGAAGCTCGATGTTATTGGACATAACATGGCAAACAGCCAGACAACAGGCTACAAAAGTCGTGAAACAGCCTTTTCCTCCTTACTATTTCAACAAATGAATAATTTATCGGATTCACGCAATGCCGTAGGTAGGCAAACGCCGGACGGCTTGCGGATCGGTTCAGGAGCCAAACTCGGTAAAATAAGTACAAACGATCAGCTCGGCGCAATAAAAGAAACAAACCGGGCGCTTGACACAGCATTGCTCCAAGAAAATTATTTTTACCAATTGGATGTAATTGAAAATGGCATTACGGAAACACGCTATACGCGAGACGGTGCGTTTTATTTGCAGCCAATTAACAATGGTGCGGATGTACAGTTAACTACTCAAGCTGGGCATCCTGTTCGAGGCTTAAATGGATCTATCGTTATTCCACAAGGGTTTGATTCCATTCATATCAACACAAACGGCCAAATTACCGTTCAACGTGGAAATCAAACAGAAACAGTCGGAAGCTTGGCAATTGTGGAGGCCATTCGTCCAAAGGTGTTTGAGGCAACGGGGGGAAATTTGTATCGACTTCCAGATGTTGAGTACCCGATCAATGAAGTAATTCAAGCGGCAGATCCGGCGACAGAAATACTGAAAAGCGGAGCACTAGAGCAATCAAACGTTGATCTTGCGAAACAAATGACCGAATTACTTATGACCCAGCGCTCCTATCAGTTTAACGCACGCACCATTTCGATGGGGGATCAGATGCAAGGCTTAGTAAACCAGCTTCGCTAATCAAAATGAACGTTCGGCATAGCCGAAGTTTTAATAGAATTAAGGTGAAACAACCCATGAAACAATTAAAAAATAACCATTCAGAAAAAGAACAACACGATCAAGGAAAAACAAGGCAGGAAGAAAAAGAGAAAAAGAAGCGTACGAAGAAGCCTAGACGCCGTATATTTCCGATAGGCTTACGTGTAATCTTTGTTCTCTTACTTTTTGCTGGAAGCCTTATGGCTGGCTTAATGTTCGGTTATGGAGTACTTGGAGATGGAAACCCATCGGATGCTTTAAAGAAGGAAACATGGCAACACATTATTGATATCGTAACGAAGGAATAGTGGATAAGAGAAATCGCTGGACGATAAAAAAACTAGACAGAAATCGTCTAGTTTTCGTTTATCTACTATGCAGCGTTTGAATTATCCGTCTATTGCATGTTCGCACCTGTAGAAACATTGCAACAGTCATGTGCAATCGCAAATTCCATTATACTCCTTAAGGCGTTCTTCCTGTAAATATGCGGAAGATTAGAACGATCAACGCAATAACGAGCAAAATGTGAATTAAATTACCAGCTATTTCAAATGAAAAACCGAGTACCCATAACAGGATTAAAATAAAAATGATAGTCCAAAGCACAATTATATCCTCCTTGTTAAGCGAATTTAAAACATTAAATATCCTTGATACCGATTTAGTTACTAATTGTTGCTTTGAAAAAGATATATCCGTTTTTTCCTTTTGTTAAACATGTATTGGAGTTGATAAAATGAATGTAAATGAAATTAAAAAAATTATTCCACATCGATACCCTTTTTTATTTGTGGATGAAGTTACTGAAATGGAAGAAGGAAAGCGAGTCGTTGGACTCAAAAACGTTACGATCAATGAACCATTCTTTCAAGGCCATTTTCCTGATTATCCAGTAATGCCAGGTGTATTAATTCTTGAGGCACTTGCTCAGGTAGGGGCAATCGCCGTACTTGGTATAGAGGAAAATAAAGGAAAGATTGGCTTTTTGGCCGGAGTAGATAAGTGCCGATTTAAACGACAAGTACAGCCTGGCGATCAGCTTATGCTTGAAGTCGAAATTTTACGGATGAAAGGCCCAATCGGAAAAGGGAAAGGGCGAGCAACAGTAAATGGCAAGCTTGCTTGTGAGGCAGAAATTACTTTTGCAATAAAATAAGCGCATTGTATTAGTTCCATTTTAAATAATGCTAACATAAAAAAACCTCTACGTTGAGCGGATTTTCTTAGTGTACATCGAATCAAAATCCACTCGTTACGTCGGTGGTTTTTTTAATTCTTTTTAAAAAGGAAGTATCACTTATATAAAAGTGGTTAAGCTAAAACGGAAATAACATGGATAAAAGGAGGGAAGTCAGATGAAAAGGAATCTTTTATTAAAGCTTTGCACCCCATTACTCATAGTAGCTTTAGCAACTGCTTGTGGAACAAATAATGATGATCTCCCGGGTGATGACAACAACGATGCGCCGTTAAACGAAGAAAATAACAATAATAATATGGATAACGGGAATTTAGACGATAATACCAATATGGATAACGATAATAACAACAATCCAGTTGATAATGAAGACGGGAATGAACCCGATTTAAATGATAATAACGGTGGTATGAATAATAATAACAATCAATAGTTTAAAACACATTGCTTCATTATGTGTAGGAAACGTAAAAAATAACGTAAAGGTGTAAGTGCTGGTTATTTGCATGCTTTAATGAATGATAGTTAAGCAATTACCGTAGCACCTCAAATGTATCAATAGAAAAGGTATACTCCTCAAACGAGGCGGTATACCTTTTCTTCAAATAGGTGGTATAATGAGCTTTAAAGTATAGTGACGCTACTTTTCATCCGTAAAAATCAACCGTTTTTCCTAAAGAAGGGTGCTCGACCTTTGGAGCAGATTGCTGTAGCATTTCAACGATTTGATTTCCTTGCTGCTGTGCGTGTTGCTTCGCATGAGTTAATACAGCTGTTTGTGCATTAATACGTACGTTTTGATTGGCCATAAGGATAGACATAGCTGCAATATCCATCGACTTTCCCCCTCGTTGTGAAAACATTTTGTACTACTTCATAAATTGTACCATAGATTGCTTTTGATTCACTTATTTTTACAGTATAAGACATGCATAAACGGCTTATAACAAATGCGTTCAGAAAATACGCCAACGCCAGTATGAGTAAAATGTTTGTGGGGGAACAGATGCACGAATCTAACTCGATAATATGTGATCAATTATACTTCGAACGATGTACACATGAATAACACCGTTGATTTTCCCTGCAGGTGGATGCTTTCCGCGGGCACGGCTTCAGACTCCTCGGAAAGCGTAGTGTATATCTATTGCGGTCGGTAGGATTCAATACTAAAATTAACGAATACAAAGAGAGGTTTTTTAACTTCTTAATATAACACCCACA
The DNA here is from genome assembly GCF_051846935.1 of Virgibacillus sp. W0430. Lineage (NCBI taxonomy): Bacteria > Bacillati > Bacillota > Bacilli > Caryophanales > Bacillaceae > Virgibacillus > Virgibacillus sp. W0430. Next base: position 10,274 of record NZ_JBPYCS010000002.1, on the reverse strand, counting down.
AATACGTGACTCAATCCCAACGCCACAATAATTAGATAAATTAATCCAACAATAGTACAATAGATTGTTAAAGAAATCTTGTTCTTCAAGCAATCAAAGAAGGCTACATCATTGATGATACTGTCGCGATTGATGCAACCCCTTTGTGAGGCTCGTGATCAGGCTCCGCTAAAGAAGGAAAAAACCAAATCTGAACCGCAGAAACGTGGGCGTAAACCAAAAGAAGAGCGTGAGGCATGGTTAAAAAAAGGCTGAAAGAGAAGCTAACTTGCCTATCTATAACCAAGAAACAGAGACTGCATAGCAACACCAACTCGTCTGTGTAGAATCTGGATCCGCAGGTAAAGCACCAGTCGAAAATCCATTTTAAAAGTGTAGGGAAAAACGTTTAAAAGTAGTTGAGGCGTTGCCTGCGGAAAGCGAAGTGGATTCGGATGGAGCACAGCAGACACCAATCTCGCTTTAAATTTTTAAGTGGATTTTAAAATTCTGTTCTTTTGTCATTTTTTAAAAATGGCAATTATGAAATGGACTCAATATACGAGGAGGATGGACATGTCGGCTGTATTTATTATATCCCGGAGAACAAAAGCAATTGCCGCGAGTGAATCCACGTATTACCGATCAATTATTTTTGAAGGGAATACGGTTCGAAAATCCACACATTCTCCGGAAAAAATTTTGGATAACAGCTGTACCTTTTATGGAGCAAGCTTAGCAGGCAGAAAAGAAACAGCTGTCAACATCCTTAAAAGCAGTAGTAAACTCCCGGTTGCTGTTATACCAAGTCAAGGTGTTTACATGATTCCAACCGCATCTCCAAGAAAAAACGACTGTATTTATGTGTCCTATTTCCATATAAAATCGTATGAATCAAGAGAAAATCAAACATTTATTTGTTTTACCGATCAATCGGGTTTATTAGTGAATATATCTGCAAATAGCTTTGATAAGCAATATAAAAAGGCAAGTCAATTAATTGTTCATTATCACCGCGACGTTATATATAGAAAAGAGTATATGCCAATGATAGAAATGGTCAAATCAACAGATAAATTAATAAAGCCTAGATAGTTAGTAAGTGAAACTGAACAGCAAATGCAAAAAATTAACAAAACGTTCATTACAAAACGGTTTTATAAGATGTAAGATAGTAGAGGGGGTCTCTTCTTTACCCAAATAATTCAAAGCAAATTGAAGTCGAACATTCAAATAGAGTGTATTGAGGGGAGTAGCTTGAATGAAAAAACAATTGGTAGGCGTTCTTATTCTTATGTGCATAATAATAGTTGCCGCCTGTACGGACAAAGAGGAAGTCAGCAATGAAAACACGGATAATGAAAGGTCGATTCCAGTAGAAGTAGTAGAGGTCGAAACAGGTGATTTCGTTGTAGAAAGATCCGTATACGGTCGCACAAATCCAGCGGCAGCGGTTCCAGTACTCGCACAAAACCCAGGTGAAATAGATACACGCTACGTTGAAAATGGCGATATCGTGGAAAAGAACGATCGGATTGCTAGAATAACTACACCGATGGGGAAACAGACTGTTAAAGCACCAAGAGATGGAGAGGTAGCTAATTTGCAATTAGAAGGAACGGTAGCTACGAGCGAAGAACCGATCGCTATGATTGTAGATACAGAAGAAATACATATTGTATTTTCAGTGACAGCAAATGTCCTTCAGCTTATCAAATCAGGAGACAAATGGCCTGTTCTCATTTCAGATATAGAATATGAGGCAGAAATTATAACGAAAAGTACGATACCGGAGGAAACAGGCTTGTATCAAGTTAAGGCACGTGTCGACAATAGCAAATCTGATATCCATGCTGGTGTAGTTGCAGAGATGTATGTCACAGAAAAAGTCGTTGAATCGACGATTATCGTGCCAACAGAAGCGGTTGTAACAGAAGGCGGTGACGTCTTTATTTATGTCATTAAAAATAACGAAGCAACGAAAACAGCCATTGAAATTCAAGCGACACAATCGGACAAAACGGCAATCACCGGTGAGCTTAATAAAGGAGATCAAGTTGTTATTAGTGGCCAATTAACACTATCGGATCAGAGTAAAGTGGAAGTCGTGAAGGAAGGGAAATCATCGTGAAGCTCGTAAACGTTTCTGTAAAAAGGCCAGTTGGCGTTATTATGATTGTTCTTGCGATTATTGCTTTAGGGATCGTCTCTTTAAAAAATTTAGCTGTTGATCTGTTTCCGAAAATTGATTTACCGATTGCCGTCGTAGCGACTTCGTATGAAGATGCTGCCCCAGAGGAAGTAGAGAGACTAATAAGTCGTCCAATCGAATCATCCGTTAGCTCTGTTGAAGGAATGGAAACCGTTCAATCCCAATCACAATCAGGAACATCACTTGTAATTATGATGTTTAAAAATGGAACAGATTTGGATCAAGCCTTGCTTGATGTACGGGAGAAAGTAGACCAAGTTAAAGGAATGCTGCCTGAACGATCTAGAGAGCCGAATATTATGCGATTTAGTCCAGACCAATTACCGGTAATGTGGGTAGGTTTAACAGGTAAAGATCCCGACATTTTAACAGAAATTGCCGATGACCACATTGTACCTTTTTTTGAAAGACAAGGAGGCGTGGCATCTGTATCCGTTGAAGGTGGGAAAGAACGCGAAATTCAACTCGTTCTTGATCAAACGAAGCTACAGCAATATGGTGTGACGACTCAAGCAATTTCCCAAGCATTACGCGCCGCAAATCAATCGGCATCTGTTGGGAAAATAGAAAAAGGAAACCAAGATTTACAACTGCGGGTAATTGGAGAATTTACATCAGTTGAAGATATAGAAAAGACGATCGTACAAACCGAGCTAGGGGCGACAATCCATATTGATGATGTTGCAGAGGTAAAGGATACGTTCAAGAAAATGGGGTCAGCGACATTAGTTAACGGTAAGCCATCCCTCGTCGTATCCATTATGAAAAAAACCGATGCAAATACAGTTGAAGTAGCTGAAAACATTACGGAAAGTATGGAAGATATTCAGTCGCAATTACCAGAAGGTGTTCAGCTCGATGTTATTATTGACACATCGGAGTTTATTCAAATGTCCATCGACTCCGTTACGAAAAACATTTTAATCGGTGGAGCAATTTCTATTTTTGTATTGCTACTCTTTTTAAAGAGCATACGCGCTACAATCGTTATCGGATTGTCTATTCCAATTGCAATCATTTCAACCTTTTCATTAATGTATTTTACAGGCGAAACATTGAATATATTAACGCTCGGTGGGTTGGCACTGGGACTCGGAATGATGGTTGATAGCTCCATTGTAATATTGGAAAATATATATTCGTATCGACAAAAAGGGCTTTCGCTTATTGAATCAGCAATTAAAGGAGCAACCGAGCTTGCACCAGCTGTAATTGCCTCAACAACAACTACCCTTGTCGTATTTTTACCGATTGTTTATGTAGAAGGAATTGCTTCAGATATGTTTACACCACTTGCGTTAGCAGTTTCCTTCTCATTGATTGCATCGCTCGTTGTAGCAGTAACACTTGTTCCGATGCTGTCATCGAAGCTTTTATCAAAAGGGTTAGAGGATAGCGGCAGACGCTACTGGTTCGACCGACTTTTACAATATTTAACCGATGGATATGCAAAAGTCCTAAAAAAAGTATTGAAATTTAGAAAAACAACGGTAATCGGTACGATAATAGCAATTGTCGCTAGCTTAGCAATTACCCCATTAATCGGTGCGGAGTTTATTCCGTCTTCCGATCAAGGGCAATTAGAAATCAGAGTGGAAACGAAAGCAGGAAGTGCATTACAGTATACCGAAGCAATTGTAGATCAAGTTCAGGAAAAGGTATCGCATTATGAGGAACTGATCGAAACAAACTTCGTCAGTATTGGGAACACAGGATTTGATAGTATGGGTACGGGCGCAAATAGTGCAGCCTTTACAATACAACTCATTCCATCTGCTGACCGTGAACAATCTACTGTTGACGTTGTCCAAGGGCTAGACGAACAATTGGAGTCAATTCCTGGAGCGGATATTAGTGTTAGTGCAATGGATGCAGGCATGGGAATGGGCGACCCAATTCAAATTCAGTTAAACGGCCCGGAACATGCCGTTTTACGTGACCTTGCTGAACACGTAGTTTACGAAATTGAAGAAGTTAAAGGCATTTATAATGCACAATCAGCAGCGTCGGATACAATTCCACAAATGGGCATAGAAGTAGATGCTGAAAAGGCTGCTGCTTATGGGTTAACGAAGGAGCAAGTGATCGGACAAATTCAATTGCAATTTACCGGTCAAGTCGGAACGTTATATCGTGAGGCTGGTCATGAAATCGATGTTACCTTACTTTATCCAGAAGAAAAGAGAACCGAAATAAACGACCTTGAAAATACAACAATTCAACTTCCGTCAGGCGGACTCATTCCATTAGCGGAAATAGCATCCTTTACAGAAGTACAAGGGCCGGAAACATTGCTGCGTCAAAATCAACAATCGCAAATGAACGTTACGAGTGAGATCGTTGATCGAGATCTCGGCTCTATCGTTAAAGATGTAGAGATTGTCTTAGATGAAATGAGCTTTCCGGAAGGCTACAGCTATGAAATTGGCGGCCAAGCAGAGGATATGGCCAAGTCCTTTTCTGATCTCGCCTTAGCACTCGTTTTTTCTATATTTTTAGTTTATGCGGTCATGGCAATCCAATTTGAAAACTTTCTTTTCCCATTTATTATTATGTTCTCTATGCCTGCCATTGTCGTTGGAGTGATCGTTGGCTTGCTTGTCACCGGACTTCCTTTCAGTATCCCTGCATTTATCGGAATCATTATGCTTGCAGGAATTGTTGTCAATAATTCAATCGTATTAGTCGATTACATTAATATATTACGAGGTAGAGGTATGGTACGGTACGAAGCAATTATTGAGGCAGGAAGAAGCCGTTTGCGTCCGATATTAATGACGACATTAACGACAATACTAGCAATGATTCCTCTCGGCCTAGCTCTTGGAGAAGGGGCAGAAATGCAGCAACCGCTTGCGATAACAATTATTTTTGGATTAGGAATAGCAAGTATATTTACATTGCTACTCATCCCGGTTGTTTACACATTCTTTGATGATTTAACTCATAAAGTAATGCGCCGCAAGAAAAATGAAAAAACGGTGTGAAAGAACAATAATATGGAACAGCCCCAAGCTTCAATTGACAATGATGCTTGGGGCTGGATACTTTGGTCTAAACAAATCGCGTTAGTGCGTTTTCCTGTACAAGACTTCCGTTAAAATCACTTCTACCGAAAACGAACTTTTCGACACCAATTTCACCGCTCGTATATACAGTTCATCCTTCCGTATCATGCGAATAATCAATCGACAAAATTAGGAACGAATGGTACGATAGAAATATATTTTTATATCGAAACTAAAGAGGAGAACTGGGGTGAAAAAATGTCTGTATCGCGTATTTTAAAGTGGATTTCTGGTAGTTGTGAAGCCCTTTTAGCCATTCCGTTTATCGGTGGTGCATTTGTAATCGGTCTTTATTGGACACCGCTTTTAGTTATGCTCATATTACATATTGTCACACTTATACTGACGAAAAAAGATGGTGGACCTACAGCAGGTAGTATAATTGGGATAATTACTTCATGTATTGGATGGGTTCCAATTTTAGGCTGGATCATGCACGTTATTTCAGCAATCTTTTTAATGATTAATGCTGCAAAGCCAGATCCTGAATTGGAAGCGAATGGAGAAGTTTTATAAGCTATCCATTATAAATCATTAGCAATCGTTCTCATATTACTTATTTTATTACTCTGTTATGTGATTTAACGAACGGCCTTTTTAAAACTATAAACGAATAGCTATAGCACAAATATACGTATTACACAGGAGGACTTGCATAAAGCAAGTCTTTTTCCATAGGGAAAACGTGGGTAAGCAGTCTATTTGGAGTAAAACAATCAAACTTAATTAGGTAGCATTCATTGTATCCGATCTCCCCCCGCACGTGCTCTTAAATACATTAAATAAAGTAACGAAAACACTTTACGACTTCGATGTCGCTCCACCCCATTTCCGCTCGTATGTAATTAAATCAATATAAGATGGTCAATAAATAAAATAGAGAGAAATAAAAAGGCGATAATTCCGTTAAATTTATGGTAAAATTTTTATTGTAATAATAGAGCATTTGCACCAAAACATGCAAATATAAAAAGGATGATCATACGTGTTGCAAGTATATAAATCATTTTCTGAGTCAATTACGAATTTAGCAGAACTGTTGGATCATCAGCTCGTAGATTTTGAAATTACACATAAGCAAACTACGTATAATTTCATGCTTGAGAATGAAGAATGTACGGTCAATGAAGCAGAGGCTACAACAATACAAGTCAATGTCGAACCGCAAACAACGGTATTACTTACATTTTCCGAGCTTTTCTCTCAAAGGGAGAAAGACCGCTGGGAGAAAATAGTTCATCATCATTGGCAATTTATTGGATTAATCCGGAAAGCAAGCTACCAGTTAAAATCGAGAAATCTCCTTCTGTACACTGCGAAAACACTCGCCTCCCCGCTAAGATTTAAAGACGTACTTAAACAAATTTTAAGCAATACGTTGGAAGTTATTGAAGCGGCGGATGCAGGAAGTATTTATTTCTACGATGAAAAAGAAAATCTGTTAGTTCCCATGGTGACAGGCGGATACGACTGGAGGTATATTAAACATATTCGATTTAAGCCAAACGAATCATTAACCGGACTTACCTTTTCTACAGGTAAGCCGACAATTTATAAAAATACTAAAAATGTATTAGCTGCAATGACAACGATGGAGGAAAAAAACCGATATTATTTTGATCAGGCCGTTCCTAAAGATGCAAACGGTGAAAATGCACAACCTCGCGATACGATGGGGTGCCCGTTTATAATAGAAGGTAAATGTCTCGGCGTAATTGTCATTAACAATTATTTTATTAATGCTAATTTTAATCAGGACGACCTTGATTTGCTGGAAGCTATTTGTAACCAAGCGTCACTTGCTATTCAACGTGCTCAATTATTTCAGGAGCTTGAAGATCAAGTACAAGTGCTCCAACAATTGAATGAGTCCATTCAGCATAAAAACAAACTGCTCGAGTCTGCCTCAAACATTCATACAAAACTAATGGAAATAATTTTGCAGCAAAAGCAAATATCAGAAATGGCAAATGTTATCGCCGACGTTATAGATAACCCAATCGTAATATACGATGAACACATAAATTTATTAGCCGCATCCGATATTGAAGAGGATTTAGGGTTCGTACAGGAAATGCCGTCTTTTTTACACGAATTTAAAAAGATTGAACAAACAAAACAGCCGGTTCATATAAAAAAAGCCGAAACATATCCCATCACGTACCCTCTGTTTCTTTATCCGATTATCGTCGCTAACCATGTTCGTGGCTATTTAATTATTGTAGAAAGAAACAATGCGATTAAACAGCTAGAGAAAACGACGATTGAACAATCGGCAACCGTTATAGCTATCGAATTGCTAAAGCGGGAGTCAATATATGAAACGGAGCAACGAATAAAAGGGGAGTTTTTAGATGATATCGATACAAACCTTGATGTGGAGCTCATTAAAAAGCAAGGGAGCTATTTAGGAATTTCCGATCGATTTTATTATAATTTTATCGGAATTGAGCTTGATCGAACGATAGATAATCATATTTACTTTGATAAGCATCAAATAAAACGGTTGCAAAGAAGAATTGAAAAAATCATTTTACAAGCAAACATGAGCAATATTACATTTCATCGAATGCATGGCTTAAAAGCATTAGTCGGCTGGAATAAAAATGTGACCGACGAACGTGCAATTGAACGCGCACTAACCCTTGTAAAAACAATTAAACAGCAAATCGAAAATGACTTCCCAAGCTTTTCCTGTTCCTTTGCGATTGGTAGACTTTCAAAATCGTGGAAAGATATCCAACTATCGTTTCAAGATACGAATAAATGTATGGATATTTTACATGAAAGAAAAGTGCCCGCGCAAATTATGACGTATAAGGAAATTGGTTTATCGCGAATCATAATGAACACATCTCAGGAAGAATTGCAGCAATTTGTGCTGGATCAGTTGAAGCCGTTATTCGACTATGAGCACCAAAACCGAGAGGAGCTCATAAAAACATTAGATATATTTTTAAGCAATAATCAAAACTTAAAGCAAACAGCAGAAGATCTACATTTGCATATTAACACGTTGCATTATCGACTAAAACGAATCGAAGAAATAATAGGCTTATCCCCAAAGGATGACTTGTTACAACTGAAGTTTGCCTGGAATATTATGGAGGTTCTCGGAACAAAAAGCGATTGGATGAAAATGTAACGGCATTTGTAAAGTAACGTTTTGTATATCGTTCAATATTTATTCTAATAATTTGTATGTTTACACACTGAATTAATGCGCTATATTGCTTATACTGTACTTTATTATATAATCAGAGGAGGCTTAGCAGAAGAGCATAAAGAAAAGCTAGTATGCTCAATAAAAACATAATTTTAACAAATAATGGGGGACTATAAATGAAAAAACAATGGCTATTTTTAGTTGCGATAACAGCTTTTGTACTTGCACTCGCTACTGCATGTGGAGGAAAAGATGATGCTGGAAGTGAAGGTGGAGACAGCGAAGAAACACAAGAATGGAGAATTGGTTTTAATACAGTAGAAGGTTCCGTAAAGGATATCGCTGCTAAAAAGTTTAAAGAAGTCGTAGAAGCAGAATCAGATGGTCGCATTACTGTAGAAATCTTCCCAGGAGAAGCGTTAGGAAATGAGCAAGAAATGTTAGAGTCTATCCAAGCGGGAGCACTTGAAATGCAAATTATTGGGACAAGCCTTGTAGCAAATACGATCCCTGAATATGGCTTAATTTCAATGCCGTTCTTAATTAATGATTTTGACGAGGCGTACGCGTTGTTGGATAGTGAAATCGGTCAAAAATGGGCAGATATGGGCGAAGATTACGGCTTTAAAGTAATCGGTACGACGGATTTAGGTGGTTTTGCTCAAATAACGAACAATGTACGTCCAATTAACAAGCCAGAAGATTTAGAAGGTATTAAAATGCGTGCACCGAATGACGTTATTTTGATGGAAACATTTGAAGCACTAGGCAGCCAGGTTTCTAGTATGCCATATTCAGAGCTTTACTTAGCACTTTCTCAAGGCGTTGTTGATGGACAATTTAACCCGAAAGACGCGATTTATCAAACGAAATTCCATGAAGTTCAAGACTATTTAACAAACGTAAACATTTCTTTTTACACAGCGAAATTCATTATGAACTTGGATTTATTTAATAACCTCGATGAAGAGCTTCAGCAAATTGTGTTAAAAGCAGGTGAAGAAGCAGAAAAAGCTTCACGCGAATATACAATTGAAGAAAGCTTAGAAATGGATGAGCTATTAGCAGACGAATTTGTAGAAATTACGGAACCAGACCCAGCTCCATTCCGTGAAAAAATGGATCCAGTTTATGACATCGCAAGAGAGCAAACGAGCGATGAAGCAGTAGATGAAATGCTGGAATTTTTAGAAGAATATCGAGCAAACAACTAAAAACTCGTTAACGTAACGAAATAGATAAGGGGGCGGGATGTCCGCCTCTATTTTTTATTATACCGATTAGAAAGCATAGAAAAATTAGGCTCTAAAATATATGTTGGGGTATAGAAAAAATTCAGCAAAATAAAAGCACGCAAACTCCAAAATTTGTTAGACTTGTTTTAACGACAAAACAAACACAAAAGGAGTTGCGTGTAAGTGAATTTTAACATTTCTTTACCAGGTTTAGAAGCATTTCACATCAAAAAATCTATTGAAAATGATGGTGTTTTTCAAATTCACGTGGAACTGGATGTCACTTCGCATCACTGTCCAGCGTGTAACTCTCATACAAAGAAAGTGCACGACTATCGCATTCAAAAGATACAACATACGAAATTATTTGTAAGAGAAACACTTATATTTTACCGCAAACGCCGTTATTCATGTCAGCAGCACGGATGTGAAAAACGTTTCTATGAGAATAATTCTTTAGTAGAACGCTATCAAAGACAATCTAAGGAATTGAAAAAGGCTATTGCATTGGAGCTTATCCATGGGAAGAACTTTCAAGATATTGCCTCTAGGTTTAATACTTCTGCGACAACTGTGATGCGTAGGTTTGATGAAGTAGGTTCGACCTTGTTGGA